>NZ_JBSFYC010000023.1:0-103211 GCF_053595675.1 Streptomyces sp. NPDC002446
CCAAGACGGACATCGCCGAGGCGGTCCGCTTCGACGAGGCGGAGTTCCGCGCCAACGTCGAGCGGATCAACCCCGGCGTGGCGCCGTCCTGCGCGGCGGCCGCCTGCGCGGGCACGTGGCCGGCGGCCGCGGGCAGCGCCGGCAGCGCGGACTGCGCCGGCTGCGGGGTCTGGTCCGCCGCGGCAGGAGGCAGCGCGAAGGCCGTACGCGCACCGCCCGACTGCTGGGCACCGGCAGCCGCGGCCTGCGGGGTGCGCTCGGGCGCCTCGGCCAGCGCCCGGCGCGCCCGTCGGCCGCTCGGCTGGACGGGGCCCAGGCCCTGCGGCTGCCCCGCGAGCTGCGCCTGGCCGGGCGCGTGGGCCTGGCCGGGGATGTGCGCCGAGGGATGGGCCGGGGCCTGGCCCTGCGGCGGAACCGGAGCGACCTGCCCCGCAACGGCGGGCTGCGGCTGCCCGGGACCCGAGGCGGGACCCGGCGCCGAGGGGCCGGCACCGGCCGGAGCCCCCGTCGGCCCGTTGGCCGGAGCACCCGTCGCCGGCTCCTGAGGACCGGCTGGACCGGCTGGACCGGCTGCCGGACGGCCCGGCTGCTGCCCGGACGCCTGGCCCGCGCCGGCCGGGAGCGCGGGCAGCCCGCCGCCCTCCGGCGCGCCCTGCCGGGCCCGACGCCGCCCGGTAGGCGGTACGGCCTCGGCCCCCGCCATACCCGGCGGCAGCCCCCTGCCGTCCGTGCCCGCCGCCGCACCGCCGTCCTGCGGCCGCGCCTGCGGGCCCCGTTCGTCGCCCTGCGCACCCTCACCGGCTCCGTCATGGGCCTCGTGCCCACCACCGGTGCCGGGGCCGCCGTCCGCCGCCGTCGTGGACGACGCCGCGTCCTGCTCGGCACCCGGGCGCCGGGCCCGCCGACGACCGGTCGGCTGCGCCCCACCGCCCTCCGTACCGGGACCGCCCGCGCCACCGGCCACCGGCCGGCCGGCACCCGCCGCCAGGCCGTGCTCGGCACCCTCCGCACGCTCGCCCGCGGCCGCCTGGCCGCCGTCCGCCGCATCCCCCTGCGTGCCGCGCGCACGGGCCGCCGGTACCGGCATCACCGTCGTCTCATTGCCGACCGGCCCGACCACCCCGTCGGCCTGGTCCGCGCCGGCCGCCGCCGTGCCGTCCGCCGCCACCGGCAGCTCCAACACATACGCGCTGCCGCCCGCACCGCCACCCGGCGCCCCCGGAATGTCGTGCGTCTGCATCAGCCCGCCGTGCTGCCGCACGATCCCGCGCACGATCGGCTCATGGACCGGGTCGCCGCCGCCGAACGGCCCGCGCACCTCGATCCGTACGACGTCGCCGCGCTTGGCCGCCGCCACCACGATCGTCGAGTCGCCGGGGATCGCCCCCGTACGCCCGCCCGCGCCGGGTGCACCCGCACCGGCCGGCATCCGGCCCGTGGAGTCCACCCCCGCGACGTCCGCGATCAGATGCGACAGTGCCTGCGCGATCCGCTCCGCGTCGACCGTCGCCTCTATCGGCGGCGCGTGCACCGCGAACTGCGCCCGACCGGGCCCGATCAGCTCGACCGCACCCTCCACGCCCGCCGCCACCACCGCGTCCAGCGACACCTTGGTGCGGTTGAGCTTCTCCCGGCCCGAATCCAGCCGCTGGTAGCTCAGCACGTTGTCCACCAGCGTCGTCATCCGGGCGTGACCGGCCGCGAGGTGGTGCAGGATCTGGTTCGCCTCGGGCCACAGCTGGCCGGCCGGATCGGACGCGAGCGTGCCCAGCTCGCCCTTCAGCTCCTCCAGCGGACCGCGCAGCGCCTGCTCCAGCACGGCCAGCAGCTGCGCGTGCCGCGCCGCCAGCGCGTCGAGGGCGCGCCGGTCGGTGAACGTCATCACCGCGCCGACCAGCTGTTCGCCGTCCCGCACCGGCGCCGTCGTCAGATCGACGGCCACCGCCCGCCCGTCCTTCGCCCACAGCGCCTGCCCCCGCACCCGGTGCTTGCGCCCGGACTTGAGCGTGTCGGCCAGCGGCGTGTCCTCCCACGGCAGCGCCGACCCGTCCGCCCGCGAGTGATGAATGAGCGGATGCAGCTCCTTGCCGCCCAGCTCACTCGCCCGGTAGCCCAGAATCTGCGCGGCCGACGGATTGACGAGAACGACCTTCCCCTCCGCATCGACCCCGACCACACCCTCGGCCGCAGCCCGCAGGATCATCTCGGTCTGCCGCTGCTGGCGGGCCAGCTCGGTCTCGGTGTCCAGCGTCCCGGTCAGATCCCGCACGACGAGCATCAGCAGCTCGTCGCCCGTGTAGCCGTTGCGGTGATCGGCGTAGGCGGCCTCGAAGGCGCTCTCGTACGGGGTGCGCCCGTCCTCCAGATTGGCGCTGGTCACCTCGACCAGCAGCTCGGTCCCGTCCGTCCGCCGCGCGACCATCCGCGTCGGCTTCGTCCGGCCCCCCTCGCTCTCCTCGTCCCGGCGCCGCATGGAGCCCGGAATGCGCTTGGAGTCGAAGGACGGCAGCAGATCGAGCAGCCCGCGCCCCACCAGGGCCGTACCCGGCGCCTCGAAGGTCTCCAGCGCGATGGTGTTGGCGTTGACCACCGTGCCGTTGCAGTTGACCAGCAGCAGGGCGTCGGGGAGGGCGTCGAGTATGGCTGCGAGGCGAGCAGCGCCTCGGGATGGCCTGCTGCTCACGAGACGCTTCCCTCCTGTTACCGCACCGTGCCGACCCGCCGGGACGGATCGCTGAGATGGAGTCTACGGGCACTTGCCCGCGACGCGGAGGCGGATGACGAGGAGGCAATGCCACGCCGGTGCGCGTCTCACCGCACGCCCGACATGTGCCCCTCGTCCTGACCTGGCGCGCTACTACGGCACGAAACGGGTCACAAAGTCGTCCGGGGCAGCACGGGTTCAAAGCGGCTCCAGCGGCTGATCTCACATCCGTCGGTGCGCTTGAACTCGGCGTCGACGGGACGCCCCGCCCAGATCCCGATGACACGCGCGGTGGCCGGCCCGCCGTACATCATCGTGCACTGCGCATCCCTCGGCACGGGCGCGAACGGGTCCTTGCCCCACTTCGTCATCTGGTCCAGCTTGTCGCAGGCGCCCTTGGCATCGGCGTGGTTGCCGCGCCCGGGGTGGCAGTACAGCTCGAACGTGCCATCGGTGTCGGCCGACCCGGAGTTGCGCACGGCAATGGTGAGGTGGTCCCCGGGCGCGTGCGCGCGCGCCGCCTGACGACCGCCGTGCCCGACGGGCCCGTGCTGATCCACCACCCCGTAGTCACCGATGGCATCGGGAACCCCGGTGAGGTCGCTGACCTTCATGGCCTTCGCGATCTTCGTGAACTTGGTGATCTTGGTGAGCCTGGCGAGGTCGGAGACGTTGCCCGTGTCCGTGGCGACGGTGCCCCCGAGAAGCCCCGGACGACTTCCCGACCCGTGGCGACCATGCCCCGCCCCCGCCCCCGCCCCCGCCTTCGCCCCCACCACGCCGTCTTCGGCCCGGTGGTGCGGCAGCGGGATCGGGGCGGCCGACGCGGCGGGCGACACCAGGGCCAGCGCGGCGGTGGCGGCGGTGGTGGCCGCGGCGAGGAGATACGGGGTCCGGCGGTGCAGCATCACAGGCTCCAGAGAGGCGAGTGCGAGGCGGTACGCGGTACGTACACGCCGGGGGCGCACGACACGCGTGTCGCCACGGCCCCACACTCCCTAACGCGTCGCCGCCCCCGACGTTGCGCCGCAGGAACGTCTTTGCCGGGTGGCCCGCGCGCCTAGTACCGTAGGGGGCGATTGGTGACAGCCCTTGTAGCTGTGCCATCATCTGGACACACCACAGCGTGCATGCGCGCGTGTGGGGTGCGTGGAGGCGTCGCCTAGTCCGGTCTATGGCGCCGCACTGCTAATGCGGTTTGGGGCTTACCCCCCATCGAGGGTTCAAATCCCTCCGCCTCCGCTCTCCTTCGTTCAGGCCCCGGTCACTCCGACCGGGGCCTGAACGCTTTTTGTGCGGGGTGCGTGGGCGTGCCTGGGGCGTGCGTGGCCTGCGTGGGTGTGCGTGGGGCGTGTGTGAGGGGTGCGTAGGGGCTCAGGGCTGGAAGTGGGGAACCGGCGGAGGGCACCGAAACCGGCGGAGGCTGCGGAGGCCGGCGGAGGTCACCGAAACCGGCAGGGGGCGCGGAGACCGCAGAGGACGCGGAGACCGACAGAGGCCGACCGAGCCCCAAAGTGACCCGCAAGCGACCCCGCAAGCGACTCGCAAGTGGCCCGCGTCACAGCAGGCGTAGAACTCGCCCTTCCCCCGGCCCCGGCAGCTCCCCGGATTCCCGCCCCCGAGGGCATTTCCGCAGGTCAGAGCCGCTACGCCTAATGGATTTCGCCTCACGCCGCAGGTCATGTAATGTTGTTCCCGCAACGCCGACCGGCAAGAAAAACCGCCGGAAAGCCAAGCGCTCGTAGCTTAACGGATAGAGCATCTGACTACGGATCAGAAGGTTGCAGGTTCGAATCCTGCCGAGCGCACACAGGTCAAAGGCCCCCTGGACATCGTCCAGGGGGCCTTTGACATCAGCGGGTGACATCAACGCGGGGGTCGGTCTCCGTCACGCGGCCGGCGCGCACCCCGGACCGCCCTCCTCGTCCTCGGTCGGCTCGTCAACCCCCAGGGCGTCGTCCATCCGGTCGGCCGCCGCCTTGAGAGTGGTCTGCATCACGTGCGCGTAGGTGTCCAGCGTCATCGTGATGGTGCTGTGGCCGAGTGTCTCCATGATCGTGCGGGCGTCGACGCCCTGGGCCAGCAGCAGTGAGGCGCAGGTGTGCCGGAGGTCGTGCACCCGTACGCGCCGCACCTTGGCGTCCCGGCAGAGGATCGTGAGCATGCGGTTGAGGCTGCGTGGGTCCGTCGCCCGGCCGGTGGCCGTGGTGAAGACCAGGCCGCTCGGGTGCCCGGGGACCGGCTGCCATTTGGCGCCGGCCACCTTCCGCTCCTGCTCCTGCTGCGCCTGGTGGTCGATGAGGGCGGCTACGCACTTCCGGGGCAGCGACACCGTCCGGAGCGACCGAGCCGTTTTCGGCGTGCCAAAGAGCAGCTCGCGCTTGATGCGCTGGAGATTGCGACGGACCCGGAGCTGGCCGGCCGCCAGATCGATGTCCGACCAGCTGAGCCCGAGGGCTTCTCCGCGGCGCAGGCCGGTGGAGATGAGCAACAGCCACAGGGCGTAGAGGCGGTGGTTGCGGGCCGTCCTGAGCAGGATTTTCGCCTCTGCGGCGTCCAACGGGCGTACCTCCTGGCGTTCGATGCTGGGCGTCTCCACGATCCGGGCGACGTTGCGGGCGACGAGTTCTTCACGGACGGCCTGCTGGAGCGCGGACCGGAGTACGGCATGGACGTACTGGACGGTGCGTGCCGACGGCCGCCGCTTGCAGCACTTGTTCACGGCGCAGCACGTCCGGTCTTCCTTGGCGCGTGCGGCGTCGACGCCTCGCAGGCAGCAGAGGCAGCCGCCCTTGAACTCCGCCAGGAACAACCGGATGTCGGTAGGGGAGAGGCGGTTGAGCTTCTTCTTGCCGAGGGCGGGTTTGATGTAAAGCCGCGAAAGGCCCTCATAGCTGTTGAGCGTCGCGGGCTTGAGGCGGGCGGGCGCGATGGCGGCGAGCCAGTAGGTGAGGAAGTCGCCGAACGGTATGGCGGACGTGGCGGCCGGGATGCCCTGCCGGGTCTTCTCCTGGAGTTCGATGAGCTTGCCGCCCACCTCCTCGCGCGTCTTGCCGTAGACGAACTTCCGCACTCGTGTGCCGTCGGGCCGGTAAACGTACGCGGCTGCCTGATAGCGGCCGTCGGTGCGCTTCGTGATCGTGCCTTCTCCGTTGGCGCGCCTCTTCGCCATCAGGCAGCCTCCTCAAGCTTGTTGTGGATGTAGGTGCGGAGTGCGTCGAGGGGAATGCGGCGGGTGCGGCCCTCGGTGAAGCTCGGCAGGGTGCCGGAGCGGATCAGGTCGTAGACCTTGCTGCGGCTGAGCCGCAGGGCCGCCATCACCTCCGGTACGGTGACGGCGGTGGGCATCTCGGGCAAGGCGATGCTCACGGGGTGCCCCCTTAGGGGAGGGGCCGATATGGCGGCCCCTCCCGGTCGCGGTTCAGCGGCAGTCGCGGCAGTGCGGGTTTCCGTACGGGCCGTACCGGACGGTGGGGGTCTGGCAGCGGACACGGGGGCCGACGTTGGGCCCGGAGATGCCGACGGGTTGGGCGTCGTCCTGTTGAGTCCGCAATGCGTTGGGTCGCGTCTCATCGCGACTCAAGGTCGGTTCGATGGTGCTGAGTCGCGTTGAGTCCCGGCCCGGGTGACTGTGGGGCGAGTTGATCAGCGTGATGCCCGTGTAGGTCGGCACCTGCTTGCCGGTGTCGTTGCGGGGGCGGGTACGCCGCAGCTGCGGGACGACGGACTGGAGGTTGCGGCCGAACATCTGCTTCGTGCCGACGCTGCGTACGCCGTTGTCCTCGGCCCAGTCCTTCCAGACAGCCCACAGGGCGTCGACGGTCACGTCTACGGCCGGGCCGGTCTGGCAGCACTCGCGGACGAAAGCCGAGGTGGGCGAGGCCGTGTCCTGCATGGTCGTGACCGCCTCCCGTGAGGAGGGCGGTTCGGTGATGCGGCCCTTCTCCTCGAGGCGGGCCAGTCTGTCGAGGGCCCAATTGAGGATGCCGGGCATCTCGGCGGCGAGCTTGTCCGTGAGATCGGTGTCTTCCTTGCCGAGCCCGGAGACCGTCATGTTCAGCGCGATGAAGCGGCGGGCGATCACGCCGGAGGAGTCGCCGAAGTTCGGCAGCTCGTTGGACAGGATCATCAGGCGGGTGGGCAGCTTGCCCGTCCACGGGTCGCGGAACTTGCGGTCGATGTCGATGGTGTCTTCGCCCGAGATGGTCAGCAGGCGCTCGACGACCTGCCCGCCGTCGCGGCCGGAGAGCCGGGCGTCGGAGATGATGGCCAGCGGCTTGCCCAGCAGCGTGGAGAGCCCGAAGTTGCTGCCCAGACCGGCGAGGGTGGGGCCGGCCAGGTTGCCGCGACCCACCAGCTCGGCCATGACGCGGGCGATGGTGCCTTTGCCGGACCGGGTCGGGCCGACGATGAGCAGGATCTTCTGCTGGTCGGTGCGGCCGGAGAGCACGTAGCCGAACCACTCCTGGAGGGCGTCGATGGAAGCCTGGTCATCCGGCCAGACCTGGTGCAGGAACCGTTCCCAGTTCGGTGCGGTGGCCCGCGGGTCGTAGGAGAAGGGGACGGAGACCAGGTTGAAGAAGTCCGGTGTGAGGGGCAGGAGTTCGCGGTTGCTGACCCGTAGGAGCCCGTGGAGGCGTACGGGGTGCGGGTGCTTGATGGGCTTAATGCCGGGGGGCGCAGGTGCGGACCCGCGATGGCCGTCGGCTGTTGGGAACCTGATTTTGGAAGTGCTTGCGCGCCGGCATCCCCGCCTATATCGAGCGCCATACGGGGTGAAGGACGGCGACCAATGCGGGCCCCATCAGCAGCACGCATCCAACCTGACAACGATGCGCTCGATTGTGGAAATAGCGTCCAGTGCATCTTCTGGAGTGATTGGCGTGGTGTTGCCACCCGGCAGAGGGTCAAGATCGCATTGATGGACTATGCGATTTCGGCGACTCACAATTACTCCGAGGGCTGTTTTGTGTGCATGTGCATCGATGGGGAAGGCCTTTGACCAGATCTTCGAAATTCCCACCATCGACAAGGCCGAGCCGATGTCATCCGGACGTTGAAATGTTTCTAACCCAAGCCGCTCGGCAACATAAGTTCGAGCGCTAAGTTCGACAGCCGCGCTACCCGGGGGGCCCGCAGACATGATATTTCCGATAGCTGAGAAGCTCAAGCCAACCTTCGATGCGGCGGCGATTTTAAGGCGACCCATCAAAATGTCCACAGCTCTGTCCAACACAACGCCGTGAATGTAAGAGTCAAGGGCTGCCACTGCGTGCACTAGCGCCGACCTGAAGTGGTCCTCTCCGCCTACCAGGCCATTCGTGATAGATGACAGCGACTGGCCGATGCCGACCAGATCGCGTGCACGCTTGACTTCAATTTCGAAGTCAAATAGGCGCTTAGTGGACACTACTGGGACTGCCCTGTCAGCTGCTCGACTCGGCCGGCCAAGCTGTCAAAAGTTTCGTGGAACTTTCGAATGTTGACCTCGGTCGCCTCCCATACGCTACCGCCGCGGCCTACATCCTCTTTCGTCAGCATGAAGACCGGCTTTCGACTCTGCTGGGAGTTGGCGATCAGGGTATTGAAGTCCGGAATTGAGGCAAGGCGGTAGGGCGGCTCCTCGCCGACTCCTGAATAGGCGGCCTCGCTGAGCATCAAGTCGCTGGATCGAAGCGCAGGGACGAGTGTGTTGGTAATGGCTCCATCGAGCGCGTCGAAGTACTCTTGAAACGCAATAGTCGGTGCGCCATTTTTGAGCCTGTAACGCTGCACGATGGTGCCCATGAACTTGAGCTTGGGTCGGGGGAAAATGTAGTCCGCTTTAGCCAGTGCATCCAATTCGGCTGCCCGTTCCGCCCAGCGCATCCATTTTGGCAAAACTCGCGCTAGTGAATCCATCGCCATCACGGAGAAGACATCTGGGCTTGCAGGGACAATGAAATAGTCGGAGATGGATACGAGGTTCTGATTGATCGACCCTAGGCCCGGGCTGAGATCGAGAATCACGTAGTCTGCTTTATATTTCTCGGCGGTAATATCGAAGAGGTGGGAGAAGCTTCCGGGGAGATTCTTCAAGGCCTGAATCGATTCCGAAAGCTGCTGCGCAACTCCTAGGGACACCTCATCTTCTGCCAATCCGACGTGCCCAGGGATTAGGTACAGCCCCTCGCGTCCCTTGACGGGGACGCAATCTACAGGGACAAGAGGGCGAGGGCGAGATTGGAATGCCGGGTCGAGGGCGTCCCGGAGATTCTGGTTGGGGTGATCTGAATAGAATTGATCTAGTGCATCGACCTGAGTTAGATCGAGGACCATGCCGGTGAGATTGCATTGCGGGTCGGCGTCAACCATGATTACAGTTTTTCCGCGCTCGGCAAGCATCCAGGAAAGATTGAAGCAAGTCGTCGTCTTGCTGACGCCACCCTTGTTATTGAACATGGCGATAACTTGAGCCATTTCATTCCCCCAGCCAATCCGCACCGACACGAGCCGGGCTGCGGCTCGTGCAGGAACCGTACCGTGCGTGACGCCTCTGTGACGCCTCGTTGGCGAGATTGGTTAACGGCTGACAGTGACTGGAGATCCAGCGCCGGGGCCTGGTGGGGCGTCTGCCTGGGTTTGTTGATGAATCAGCGCACTGAGTCATGGTGCGCTGCGGTGGATCATGCGGTGGCACTTGCCATCGTGCAGGAGCAGGTAGGCGCTCGTGAGACCTGAACCCGGGTTGCCCGGCCCGGGAAGCAGGTCCCCCTCCCGGCCTGGCGAGTGGAGAGTCGCCGGTCTGCTTGGTCGGACCGACTGACATCAATCCCTGACATCAATGGTGGCGTATGTAGGGCGACTCATGTAAACGGTCAGGTGGTGAGCCACGGGCCGCAGAGGCTGCGTTTCGACCTGCGGGATACAAGCGCACCCGCCTACGGATCAGAAGGTTGCAGGTTCGAATCCTGCCGAGCGCACAGCAGGTCAAAGCCCCCGCCGGGTCATCCGGACGGGGGCTTTGTCGTGCCGTACAGCAGCGAAGTACGGCAACCGGGTCAGCCGGTGCCACCCCTCGCCTCGGAGGGCTGGCCCAGGGGTGATCGCAGCTCTTGCTTACTCGCCTCGGCGGGGGCCTCCATCGTCATCGCGGTGTGTGGTTGCCGCAGGATGCGCTGAGTGATCTTCGGTGGATCTTCAGGGCGGCCAGAAGCGAGCTGGAGGTGTGTCTGGTGTTCCGCGGCGGGGCGATCCGGAGGTTGGTCCGACGAGCCCGCGGCGCGGGCCCTGGTGAAGCGTTCAAGGCTTAAGTCCCGCACCAGAGTTGCTGGTCAGGGGTGGTCTATCGGCTACCTGTGGGGTGACGTTGCCGCCACGGCGGGTTTCAAGACTGCTCCGCGAGGTTGTGCCACTCGTGACTGCAGCTGCCGATGCAGTGCAGCGTTCGCCTGCGGGTATCGGCGATGGTGAAGAGGGCGACGAGTAGGCGAAATGACTTCGTGAGTTCGTAGGCAGGAAGTCGGTCCATTCCGAAGCGCCATTTCGTGAGCATCACTGCGGGTGTGTGAGTGGGGCGAATGCCGGAGCGCGCGATGCTCGCCGGCACATCGTCCTCCCGCGCGCGGGCCTGCCCGCAGAACAGCGCCAGTGCGTGCACGGTCTTGCGCTGGTCATCCTCCGAGAGGCCCTCGAACCACTCGACCCCCTCAGCCACAGGTCTGAGCCCTTGCGCGAGTTCGTTGAGGATCACCTCGTGTGCGTACAGCACAGCCGCTCCCTCCCCCATGCGGTCAGGCCCGACGGTACGTGTCTACGGGGGTGTCTGAGGGGGAATGGGAGAAACGATTAGGCGTTGGTGCGGGAGTCGCGTACTGTTAGGGCAACCGACGCGGGGTGGAGCAGCTCGGTAGCTCGCTGGGCTCATAACCCAGAGGTCGCAGGTTCAAATCCTGTCCCCGCTACTGATGCCGCAGGCCCAGTGGATTTACGTCCGCTGGGTCTGCGGCTTTTTTGCGTGCCCTTGCGTGCCCTTGAGTGCCCTTTGTGGGTATTTTCTGGGGCTTTTTGCGTTTTGGTGCCCTGTGGGTGTGGGGGTGGGGGTCGGGCGTCAGGTGTGTGCGGGTGGGGGTGGGGCGGTGTAGTGGGCGGCTGGGCCTGTGGGGGGCGGGGGGAGGTGGGGGTGGAGGAGGAGGTTGTCGTCGTAGTCGCCGGTGTTCTGGTGGCGGAAGGGGAGTGGGGTGGTGGTGGGGAGGGTGTGGAGGCGGTCCCGTAGGCGGGTGGTGGCTGTCGCGTAGGTGGTGGGGGTGGTGCGGTCCGCGCCCGGTATCAGGAGGGGCGGGACGACGGAGATCCCCGTGTACCAGAGGGTGCCGTGCTGGAGGGGGAAGAGGAGGTCGTTGAGGTCGCCGTTGACGCCGCGCGGGCCGAGGGTCGCGGCGCGGGCGCCGGCGGTGGTGACGACCATGGCGCGCTTGCCGGTGAGTCTGCCGTCGCCGTAGCGGCGGGGGCGGCCGGTGGCGGGGTCGGTGAGGCCGAAGGCGAAGCCCTTGATGAAGACGCGGTCGAACCAGCCCTTGAGGATGGCCGGCATTCCGTACCACCAGAGGGGGAACTGGATGATCAGCGTGTCCGCCCAGGTGAGCTTCTGCTGTTCGGAGGCGATGTCGGGACTCAAGTGGCCGTGGGTGTAGGCGTGTTCGGAGGCCTCGCCGATGTGGAGGCGGGCTGCCGGGTCGTGGTCGTAGTCGGCGGCGTCGACCACCGGGTTCCACTTCATGGCGTACAGGTCGGAGACGCGGTACTGGTGGCCGTGGGCTTCGAGGGTGCGCAGGCCCTCCGTCTTGAGGGCGCCGCTCAGGGAGCGCTGGTCGGGGTGGGCGAACAGCCAGAGGACCTTCATGGCGTCCACTGTCCGGCGGGGGCGGGGCGGCGGACGAGTGGCCGGATGGTCATAGTGTGCAAGGATCGGGCCATGGGAGCCGAATGGGTGGAGCAGGGGGCCGGTGGGCGGCGGCATCGGGTGGCGGTGCTGGTGCGGGACGGGATGCTGCCGATCGAGGTGGGGATCGTGCACCGGATCTTCGGGGAGGCCAGGTCGGCCGACGGGGAGAAGCTCTACGAGCTGGTGACGTGCGCGCTGCGGCCCGGTGAGGTGCGTACGGATACCGACTTCACGGTGAATGTCGCGCACGGTCCGGAGGCGCTGGCGGAGGCCGACACCGTGGTCGTACCGGCGTCCGGGGCGGACTACGACCTCGGGGAGGAGCGGTGTGCCGGGCTGCTGAGCGGTGCGATGGCCGAGGCGCTGCGGCTGATCCGGCCGGGGACCCGGATCGCGTCGATCTGCACGGGGGCGTTCGTGCTGGCCGCGGCCGGGCTGCTGGACGGGCGGCGGGCGACCACGCACTGGCGGTCGGTGGACGACTTCCGCCGGCTGTTCCCGGCCGTCGAGCTGGATGCGGATGTGCTGTACACGGACGAGGGGGACGTCCTGACGGCGGCCGGGGTCGCCTCGGGGATCGATCTGTGTCTGCACATGGTCCGATGTGATCACGGGGCGGCGGTGGCCAACGATGTCGCCCGGCGCACGGTCGTGCCGCCGCACCGGGAGGGCGGTCAGGCGCAGTACATCCGGCGGCCGATGCCGGAACCGCAGCTGTCCTCCACGGGGGCGGCGCGGTCCTGGGCGCTGGAAAACCTGGAGCGGCCGCTGAGCCTGCGGGAGCTGGCGGCGCGGGAGGCGATGAGCGTACGGACCTTCACCCGGCGCTTCCGGGAGGAGGTCGGGGTCTCGCCGCTGCAGTGGCTGACCCAGCAACGGATCGAGCGGGCCCGGCAGTTGCTGGAGGAGACGGATCTGACGGTGGACCGGATCGCGGCGGAGGCGGGCTTCGGGACGGCTGCCTCGCTGCGGCAGCATCTGCAGTCGGCGCTGGGGGTGTCGCCGCGGGCGTATCGGAGCACGTTTCGGGGTGCGGGTGCGGGTGCGGGTGCGGGTGTAGGTGCGGGTGTGGGTGCGGGGCCGGGTGCAGGTGCAGGTGCGGGGGGCCGTGGGTTGGTGGCGTGAGAGTGGCGCGGGTGGAGCCTGGCGGCGCGGCTGGAGCCGGCGGCGCGGGAGTCCGGTGTGGGCGGGGGCGTTGTCAGTGGGTGGTCGTACGCTGGCGATGTGTGGCGATGTACGGGACCGCGCTGGTCAGGTAGTGGGTCAGGCGGCGGGTCGGGGTCGGTGCCGGGGCCAAAGGGGCGGTTCGGGCAGCGGCTCGGTTGGTACTGCGCCGAGCGGGGCGAGGAGCGGGTGAGCATGCTTCCGGAAGGCAAGCCGCTCGCGTTCGCCGCGCTGGGGGAGCGGCGCTGCCTGGGCGTGCGGCGGGCCGGCCGCTGGATCGTGTGCCCGTATGCGGCGGTGCTCGACGGTGCGAGCGCCAGGGACCAGTGCGCGCGCTGTGCCCAGCTGGACCGTTCGCGGTCGGTGGCCGCCGACACCATGGCCGACGATCCGCGTCCGTACGGCGTCTATCTCGCGTACTTCGGCCCTGGCCTGCTCAAGGTGGGGATCACGGCCGCCGAGCGTGGTCCGGCGCGCCTGGTGGAGCAGGGCGCGGTGGCGTACGCCTGGCTGGGGCGCGGGCCCTTGATGGCGGCGCGGCGGGCGGAGGCACTGCTGGGGAGCGCGCTGGCGGTGCCCGACCGGTTCGCGAAGGCGGCCAAGCGGGCGGCGCGCGGGGCGCTGCCGCCGGTGCCGGAGCGGGCCGCCGAGCTGGCTCGACTGCATGAACGGGCAAGGGGGTTGACGGGCTGGCCGGAGGCGCTGGAGCCGGTGGAGTTCGCCTGTACGGACCATACGGAGCTGTTCGGGCTCGACCGCATTCCGGCCGGGGCGGCGGAGCTGGGCGGAATGGCGCCGGGCGCGGAGATCGTGGGCGAGGTGCTGGCCGGGGTGGGCTCGGATGTGTATCTGCGGCTGGCGGGGGAGGCGGACGCGGCCGGTGGCGGCGGTGGCGGCGGTGGGGACGTCGCGGTGCTGGATGCCTGGGTGTTGTCGGGATGGGTGCTGGGGGCGGCTTCGGGGCGGCGGACGACCGTTCCGGTCCGGGCGGCGGCGTACCGGACGGGGGCGCGGGCCGGGAGGGAGGAGGGGAAGGAGGGGGAGCAGGAGGGGCTTTTCTGATGGGGCCGCCGGTCCGATAGTTCTGATGGGGGCTGCCGGTCCGATAGTGGGGGCTTGGGGCTTGGGGCTGGGGGCTGCGAGGTGGCCGGAGCCGTGGGGAGGGGGCCTGGGTGGCGGATGGTGATGAGCGGGTCGGTGCGTTCTGGCGGGAGTTGGGGCTGCCGGGCCTGATCGATGTGCATACGCACTTCATGCCCGCACGGGTGATGGCGAAGGTCTGGGCGTACTTCGACGCCGCCGGGCCGCTGGTGGGCCGCACCTGGCCGATCGCCTACCGCGTCGAGGAGGACGAGCGGCTGGCGGTGCTGCGCGGCTTCGGCGTACGGGCGTTCACGTCGATGGTCTACCCGCACAAGCCGGGGATGGCGCAGTGGCTCAACGGCTGGGCGGCCGATTTCGCGGCTCGTACGCCGGACTGCCTGCGGACCGCGACGTTCTTCCCGGAGGACGGGGCCGGGGCGTATGTCCGGGCCGAACTGGCCGGCGGGGTCCGGGTCTTCAAGGCACATGTGCAGGTGGGGGCGTACGACCCGGCCGGTGTGCTGCTCGATCCGGTGTGGGGGGCCATAGCGGAGGCGGGGGTTCCGGTGGTGGTCCACTGCGGGTCGGGGCCCGTGCCGGGGAAGCACACCGGGCCCGAGCCGATCGCGGCGCTGCTGGCCCGCCACCCTCGACTGCGGCTGATCATCGCGCACATGGGGATGCCGGAGTACGCCGACTTCCTGGACCTCGCGCAGCGCTACGCAGGGGTGTACCTCGATACGACGATGGCCTTCACGGACTTCTCCGAGCGGGCCGCGCCCTTTCCGCCGGCGGAACGCGGCCGGCTCGCGGACCTCGGCGAACGGGTCCTGTTCGGCAGCGACTTCCCCAACATCCCCTACGGGTACGCCCATGCGCTGGAGGCGCTGACCCGGTTGGAGATGGGGGAGGAGTGGCTGCGGGGGGTTTGTTACGGGAACGCGGCGCGGCTGTTCGGGGTGCGGGCCGTCAGCGGGTGAGGGGGGCGGCGGTCGCCGCGGCCAGGTGAGCCATGGCGGTGGCCAGGTCGGCGAGGGTGGGCTCGTCCGTGACGCGTTCCGTGGCGGGGTCGATCTTCGGGCCGATGGCGGGGATTTCGCGGCAGGCAGCCGTGACGACCTCGCCGGTCATCATGCGAAGGGTCTCGCGGAGCTGGGCGTTGGCGTGGTCGCCGCCGGTGGGGAACGGGGACGCGGTGAGCACGGCTACCGGCTTGTGGACGCATTCGCCGCTGCTGACCAGCCAGTCGAGCGCGTTCTTGAGGACACCGGGGACTCCGTGCGCGTACTCGGGGCTGACGAGGAGCAGCGCGTCGGCGGCCGCGACGGCGGTGCGCAGGGCGGCGACGGGGGCGGGGGGCGTGGCGTCCTCGCCGTCCAGATCAGGGTTGAAGTGCGGCAGCGCGCCGATGTCGGCGGTGGTCGCCGGCCCGTCCCAGAGGCCGAGCGCGGAACGCAGCACCGCCCCGTTGGAGGAGCGGGCGCGCAGACTGCCGGAGAGGGCGAGGAGTCTCATGGGGCGACGGTACGGGGCGGGGCGACAGGCGCGGGACCTGGGGCGGTAAGTGGCCGTAAGGGGAGCGAATGCGCTGGTCAGAGTGATTGTCAGTGGTGGCTGCAATGCTTGGGGAGTGGTGATGGACCTGGACCGCGCGGGGGGCGGCCCAGGTCGGTCGCGGGCGGGGGCGAGGGGGAGCTAGGGGCGAGGGGTAGCTAGGGGGAGGGGAAGCGCGGGGGAAGGAAAGCGGGGGAGGGGGGACGGGAAGAGCGGGGGCAGGGCAGGGGCAGGAACGACAGGGGGAGGTGGATTCTCAGGAGATTCACAGAAAGGGGCAAGGGAGCTCTCACGGGGGCGGGACAAGCTCGCGGGCATGACCGTGATTTCGTCGTCCGCAGCGTCCCTTCGTGTGCCGGGTTCGGCCTCGTCTTCCAGGGGCGCGCCCGGGAAGCAGCCGGAGCTGTTGCGGGCCGACGGCAGCCCCGTACGGGTGCTGGTCGTGGACGATGAGTCCTCGCTCGCCGATCTGCTGTCGCTCGCGCTGCGCTACGAGGGCTGGGACATCCGCTCGGAGGGCGATGGCGCAGGCGCGCTGCGCTCCGCCCGTAGCTGGCGGCCGGATGCGGTGCTGCTCGACGTGATGCTGCCGGACATGGACGGGCTGACGCTGCTCGGGCGGCTGCGCAGGGAACTCCCGGATGTGCCGGTGCTGTTCCTGACCGCCAAGGACGCGGTCGAGGACCGGATCGCCGGGCTCACGGCGGGCGGCGACGACTACGTCACCAAGCCGTTCAGCCTGGAGGAGGTGGTGGCCCGGCTGCGGGGGCTGCTGCGCCGGGCCGGGGCGGCTGCCGCACGGAGTGAATCGCGGCTGACGGTGGGCGACCTGGTGCTCGACGAGGACAGCCACGAGGTGTGGCGGGACGGCCAGGAGATCCATCTGACGGCCACCGAGTTCGAGCTGCTGCGGTATCTGATGCGCAATCCGCGCCGGGTGCTGAGCAAGACGCAGATCCTCGACCGGGTCTGGAGCTATGACTTCGGCGGCCAGGCGAACGTCGTGGAGCTGTATATCTCGTATCTGCGGCGGAAGATCGACGCGGGGCGGACGCCGATGATTCACACCCGGCGGGGCGCGGGATATCTGATCAAGCCGGGCGGATAGGCGGGTGTCCACTTCACCGGCCTGCTGGATCACGTCATCCATGGCCGGGTCGGGCTTCAGTCCCGGGTCGGGCTTCAGTCCCGGTTCCGGTTCCGGCCCCAGCCCCGGTCCCGGCCTCTGTCCCGGTTCCGGTCCCGGCCTCGGTCCCGGGCCTAGTTCCGCGTCCGCCTCCACTCCCGCACCAGCGACCCGGCGCCGCTGGTCCCTCCGTACGCGGCTCGTTGTGTCGGCCGTTGCGCTGATCGCTGTCGTCGGGGCCGTCATCGGCGTGGTGACGACGATTGCGCTGCATTCCTATCTGCAGGGGCAGTTGGACCGGCAGCTCGGGGAATCCGTGGGGCGGGCGCAGAGGCCGCCGCCGCATGACCCGATGCGGGGCGAGACGCTCGACTTCGTGGCGATGGGAGGCCAGCCGCTGGGGACGGTGGGTGCGCGGGTCGGGCCCGGCGGCACGATCGAGACCGGGGCGAAGCTGAGCCACTCGACGAGCCGGGTGCCCGCGGAGCGGCTGGCAGGGCTGACCGGTGAGCAGATCGCGGCGCTGAACACGGTGCCGCGGGACGGCGCGCCGCACACCGCCGAGCTCCCCGGGCTCGGCGACTACCGCGTGAAGTCCGCCAAGGACGGCTCGCTGGTGC
This sequence comes from Streptomyces sp. NPDC002446, assembly GCF_053595675.1. NCBI lineage: Bacteria > Bacillati > Actinomycetota > Actinomycetes > Kitasatosporales > Streptomycetaceae > Streptomyces > Streptomyces sp. NPDC002446. Next base: position 17,175 of record NZ_JBSFYC010000023.1, read on the forward strand.
TCGGACTGCCGCTCGGCTACGTCCAGGACACGGTCGGCAGGCTCGTACTCATCGAGCTGTGTGTGACGGTCGCCGGACTGATCGCGGCCGGAATCGCCGGCTCCACCATGGTCGGGATCGCGCTGCGGCCGCTGCGCAGGGTCGCCGCCACCGCCACCCGCGTCTCCGAACTCCCGCTCCATCAGGGCGAGGTGGCGCTGCACGTACGGGTGCCGGGGCCCGAGGCGGATGGCCGTACGGAGGTGGGGCAGGTCGGTGCGGCGCTGAACCGGATGCTGGGGCATGTCGGCTCGGCGCTCTCGGCCCGTCAGGAGAGCGAGATGCGGGTGCGGCGGTTCGTCGCCGACGCCAGCCATGAGCTGCGTACGCCGCTGACGTCGATCCGGGGCTATGCCGAGCTGACCCGGCGCGGGCGCGAGCAGCCCGGCCCGGAGACCCGGCACGCGCTGGCTCGGATCGAGTCGGAGGCGGAGCGGATGACCGGGCTGGTGGAGGACCTGCTGCTGCTCGCCCGGCTCGATTCCGGACGCCCGCTCTCGTACGAGAGCACTGATCTCTCGCCGTTGGTGGTGGACGCGGTCAGCGATGCGCGGGCGGCCGGCCCCGGCCACCGGTGGCGGCTGGAGCTGCCGGACGACCCGGCGCTCGTGTACGGCGATGGCGGGCGGCTGCACCAGATTCTGGTGAACCTGCTGGCCAATGCGCGTACGCACACGCCAGAGGGGACGACGGTGACGGCTCGGGTGCGCGCCTCGGCTGCCGCACGGCACGGCGACGCCCCCGGCCCCGTCGTCCAGTTGGAGGTGCAGGACGACGGCCCCGGCATCCCGGCCGGTCTTCTCCCGCATGTCTTCGAGCGGTTTGCGCGCGGTGACGCCTCGCGGTCGCGTGCCGCCGGAAGTACGGGCCTCGGGCTGGCGATCGTGCAGGCGGTGGTGGCCGCGCACGGCGGCACGGTCGGGGTCGACAGCGTGCCGGGGCGGACGGTCTTCACGGTGACGTTGCCGGCGGCGGGGCCCGGGAGCCGCCCTGGCCGGGAGGGTGACCGGCCTCCGACCGTGGCCTCGCCTGCCTCGCCTGCCTCGTCTGCCTCGCCCGCCTCGTCGGCCCTGCCCGTCTCGCCCGCCTCGCCAGCGTCACCCACCTCGCGGGCCCCCTAGGTGCGACCGCGGCTCACACGGACTCACAGCCCGGCCACAGGCTCACCACACGGCCATGACAGCGGAGTTGGCGAGTGTCGTTGTCATGACGACGACTCAGCCGCCCCGCATGCCACTGGGCTCCCTACCGCCACGCGAGCATCTGCGTCTCGGCCAGATCGCCACCGTCCTCGATGTGGTCATCCCCGTCTACAACGAGGAACGTGATCTCGAACGATGCGTCCGGCGCCTGCATGAACACCTCGCCCGGACCTTCCCCTACGGGTTCCGGATCACCATCGCCGACAACGCGAGCACCGACCGTACGCCGGATGTCGCCGCCCGCCTCGACGACGCGATCGACGAGGTCACGGCCGTACGGCTGGAGCAGAAGGGGCGCGGCCGGGCGCTGCGTACGGTGTGGTCGCTGTCCGAGGCGCCGGTGCTGGCATACATGGACGTCGATCTGTCCACCGACCTGAACGCCCTGCTGCCGCTGGTCGCGCCGCTGATCTCCGGGCATTCGGATCTGGCGATCGGCTCCCGGCTCAGCCGCAGCGCACGCGTCGTGCGCGGGCCGAAGCGGGAGTTCATCTCGCGGACGTACAACCTCATCCTGCGGGGTTCGCTCGCCGCGCGCTTCTCCGACGCGCAGTGCGGATTCAAGGCCATACGGGGAGACGTGGCGGAACGGCTGCTGCCGTTGATCGAGGACACCGGCTGGTTCTTCGACACCGAGATGCTGGTGCTCGCGGAGCGGGCCGGGCTGCGGATCCACGAGGTGCCGGTGGACTGGGTCGACGACCCCGACAGCACCGTGCACATCGTGCGGACGGCCGCCGACGACCTCAAGGGCGTATGGCGGGTGGGGCGGGCGCTGGCGACCGGCGCGCTGCCGCTGGACCGGCTGGCCCGGCCGTTCGGGGACGACCCGCGGGACCGCGAGCTGTCCGGAGTGCCGGGCGGGCTGGCACGTCAGCTCGTCGGCTTCTGTGTGGTCGGCGGGCTCAGCACCCTGCTCTATCTGGCCCTCTACTCCCTTTTCCGGCTCGGGGCGGGCCCCCAACTGGCCAACGCCGCCGCACTGTTGGTGTCGGCCATCGGCAATACGGCCGCCAACCGGTGGCTGACCTTCGGCGTACGGGGGCGGGACCGGGCGGTCCGCCATCAGGCGCAGGGGCTGGTGGTCTTCGCCATCGGGCTGGCCCTGACCAGCGGATCCCTCGCCGCCCTCGACGCCGCGAGCGGCGATCCCTCGCACGGCACCGAACTCGCGGTGCTGATCGCGGCCAACCTCGCGGCGACGGTGCTGCGCTTTCTGCTCTTCCGGGCCTGGGTCTTTCCGGAGCGCGAGCGCCGCGATCCTGCTGCCAGGGACACCGGCACCGCCACCGCCACCGCCCGCGCCAGCGACACCGAGACCCACACCGCCACTCCCACCGCCCCCTTCAGGAGCGCTCGATGACCCCGCACCCGTCGCCGCACCCGTCCCCGCCTCCGTCCCCGCTCCCGTCCACCACACCGGCCGCAACGCCGTCGTGGCCCGTGCGGATCCTGCGCGGACACCCCACCGATCCGCGCTGGGCACGGCCCGCACTGCTGGCGTTGCTGCTGGTCACGGCCGTGCTCTACCTCTGGAGCCTGTCCGCGTCCCAGTACGCCAACCAGTTCTACTCGGCCGCCGTACAGGCCGGCAGCGAGAGCTGGAAGGCGTTCTTCTTCGGCTCCTCCGACGCCGCGAACTCCATCACCGTCGACAAGCCGCCGGCCGCGCTGTGGCCGATGGCGCTGTCCGTACGCCTCTTCGGGCTCAGCTCCTGGGCGATCCTGGTGCCCGAGGCGCTGATGGGCGTGGCGACGGCCGGAGTGCTGTACGCGGCCGTACGACGCCGGTTCGGGGCCGGCGCCGGGCTGCTCGCGGCCGGGACGCTGGCGGTGACGCCGGTCGCGGCCCTGATGTTCCGCTTCAACAACCCCGATGCGCTGCTGTGCCTCCTGATGGTCTGTGCGGTCGCCGCCGTGCTGCGCGCCCTTGAGGGCGGCCGTACTAAGTGGCTGGTGCTGGCCGGGCTCTGCTTCGGGCTCGGGTTCCTCACCAAGACGCTGCAGGCGTGGCTGATCCTGCCGCCGCTCGCCGTGGTCTACGCCTGCTGCGCACCGGTCGCGCTGCGCCGACGGCTCGGGCAGCTGCTGCTCGCCGGGCTGGCGGTCGTGGTGTCCGGCGGCTGGTGGGTGGCCATCGTCGAGCTGTGGCCGGCCGCCTCGCGCCCGTACATCGGCGGTTCGCAGCACAACAGCTTCCTGGAGCTGACCTTCGGCTACAACGGCCTCGGGCGGATCACCGGCGAGGAGACCGGCAGCGTCGGCGGGGGCGGCGGCCGCCCCGGCGGTGGCGGATGGGGGGAGACCGGGATCACCCGGCTCTTCTCGGCCGACATGGGCGGGCAGATCGCGTGGCTGCTGCCCGCCGCGCTGATCCTGCTGGTCGTGGCGGTGTGCGTGCTGTGGCGCGCCCGGCGTGCGAGCGACGCGGAACAGGCCGGTCAGCGGGCGGAGTTCCTGGTCTGGGGCGGCGCGCTGCTGATGACGTTCACGACCTTCAGCTTTATGTCCGGGATCTTCCACCAGTACTACAACATCGCGCTGGCCCCGTATATCGCGGCGCTGGTCGGGACGGGCACGTCGCTCTTGTGGCGGCGCGGCGGGCGGCTCGCGTCGATCGTGCTGGCCGCGACGGTCGCGGTGACCGCCGCATGGTCGTACGTGCTGCTGAACCGGTCACCGGACTGGCTGCCGTGGCTGCGCTGGACGGTGCTGGCGCTCGGGGCGCTGGCGGCGCTGGGGCTGCTGGTGTGCCTGTGGGCGGGAGCGGCGGTACGGGACGGCGGTGTGGCGGCGGTACGGGTACGGGGCGGTGCGGCGGCGGTACGGGACGAACCGCCGGTGGACGGTGGGGTGGCCGGGGCCGACGGCGCGTCGGATGCGGGCGGGGCGCCGGTGCGGGCGGGCGCGCGGGTGCGTCTGGCCCGCCGGGGCGCCGTGTTGGCGGCGGTGGCCGGGCTCGCGACGGCGCTGGCCGGGCCGGTCGCGTACACCCTCGATACGGTCAACACACCCAAGGGCGGCTCGATCATCACGGCCGGGCCTTCCGTGCGGGGCGCCATGGGCGGGCCCGGCGACGGGGGCTTCCCGGGCGGCGCACAGGGCGGCTCACCCGGTGCCGGCCAGCAGGGCCAAGGTCCGCAGGGTCAAGGCCAGCCGGGCCAGGGCCAGCAGCCGGGCCAGGGCCAGCCGGGCCAGGGCCAGGGCCAGCCGGGCCGGCCCGCCCAGGGCAAGACGCCCGGCGGCCGGCTCCTCCCTCCTGGCCAGCAGGCCTTCCCCGGCCGGACGGGCGGCCTGGGCGAGCGCGGCGCCGGGCGGATGGGCGGCGCGGGCGGTATGGGTGGTCTGCTCAACGGCAGCAAGGTCAGCGCCAAGGCCAAGGCGCTGCTGAAGGAGGACGCCGGCGACTACACCTGGGTGGCGGCGACCATCGCCTCCCAGAACGCCGCGAGCTACCAACTCGCCACCGAGAAGCCGGTGATGGCGATCGGCGGCTTCAACGGAAGTGATCCGTCGCCGACCCTCGCCCAGTTCAAGGAGTACGTCGCGGAGGGGAAGATCCACTACTTCATCGGCGGCGGACGGGGCGGCTTCAACGGCCCCGGCGGTGGCCGGGGCGGTTCGTCGAAGATCACCTCCTGGGTGGAGAAGACCTTCAAGAAGGTCACCGTCGGCAGCGTCATCTTCTACGACCTCACCCAGAGGGCGTAGCGGCGACGGACCTGCCGACGTAGCGGCGAGGGCGGGCCTGAGGTCCGCCCGGGGGAGCACCCACAGGCCTGACGGGGCCTCAGGGTGCTCCCCTAGGGGGTCTGTGCGCCCCTTGCAGATCCCTTCCCCGGCGGAGGCCCGAGCTCCCCCATCGAGCTTGCAGTAATTTAAATGTACGGCGTATAAGTCTCCCTGTACGGTGTAAAGCGATGACCCGAACGACTGTCCGTACCGCCCGTACCGCTCTCATCGCCCGTACCGCTCGCACGGCCCGCACCGCCCGCAGCGGCACCGGCACCGCTCACGACGTTCCCACCGCTCACAACGCCCCCACCGCTCACGACGCCCGCACCGTAAAGGGAGCCCATATGACCTCCGTGGCCTCCGAAGCCACCACCCTTCAGCCGCAGGGCCGGCACTCCGCCCGCTGGCTGATCCTGGCCGTGATCTGCATCGCGCAGCTCACGGTCATCCTCGACAACACCGTCCTCAACGTCGCCATCCCCTCCCTCACCGAGGAGCTGGGCGCGACCACCGCCGACGTCCAGTGGATGATCAACGCCTATTCGCTGGTCCAGTCCGGTCTGCTGCTCACCGCGGGCAACTCCGCCGACCGCTACGGCCGCAAGAAGATGCTCGCCATAGGCCTGGTGCTCTTCGGCATCGCCTCGCTCGGTGCCGCGCTTGCCCAGTCACCCGGCCAGCTGATCGCCGCCCGTGCCGGCATGGGCGTCGGTGGCGCGCTGCTGGTGACCACCACCCTCGCGGTCGTCATGCAGATCTTCGACGACCAGGAGCGCCCCAAGGCCATCGGCATCTGGAGCTCGGTCAACTCTCTGGGCTTCGCCGCCGGGCCGCTGATCGGCGGCGCACTGCTCGACCACTTCTGGTGGGGCTCGCTGTTCCTGGTCAACCTGCCCGTCGCCGTCATGGCGCTGGCGGCCGTCGTCACCCTCGTCCCCGAGTCCAAGAGCCGCGCGGGCGAACGCCCCGACCTGCTGGGTGCCCTGCTGTCCATGATCGGAATGGGCGCCGTGGTCTTCGCGATCATCTCCGGGCCGCACTCCGGCTGGCTGTCCGAGCCGGTGGTGCTCTCCGCCGCCATCGGGATCGCCGGCCTCGCCCTCTTCGTCGGGTGGGAGCTCCACGTCCCGCACCCCATGCTGGACATGCACTTCTTCCGGAACCGCCGCTTCATCGGTGCGGTTTCCGGCGGCATCCTCGTCGCCTTCGGGATGGGCGGCTCGATGTTCCTGCTCACCCAGCACCTCCAAATGGTGCTCGGGTACGGCCCGTTGGACGCCGGACTGCGGATGGCCCCGCTGGCGGTGACCGTCATCCTGATCAACTTCACCGGTCTGAGTGCCCGTCTGGCGCCCAAGCTGGGCACCCCCGGCATGATCGTCTCCGGCATGTCGCTGCTCGCGGCCGGCCTCGGCGCCATCTCGCTGCTCGGCGGCCACAGCTACGGCGGCATGCTGACCGGCCTGATCGTGATGGGTGTCGGCGTCGCGCTCGCCATGCCGACCATGGCCAACGCCATCATGTCCGCTATCCCGCCCGCCAAGGCCGGCGTGGGCGCCGGCGTCAACGGCACCCTGATGGAGTTCGGCCAGGGCCTGGGCGTCGCCGTCCTCGGCGCGGTCCTCAACTCCCGCTTCGCGGCGCTGCTCCCGCTGATCGCCGCGGGCGCCGGCTCGCTGCCCGCGGCGCTCGCCAGGGCCCATACGGACGCCGAACGCATGGCCGTCCAGGACGCGTTCGCCTCCGGCATCGGCACCAGCCAGGTCGGCGGCGCGGCCGCCGTGTTCGTCGGCGGACTGCTCGCGGCCGTACTGCTGCGCCGGGCCGAGCGCACCGGCCCGGAACCGGCCGCCGCCGTGGCGAAATAGCATCGGTGGTGTAGGTGATCGTGTACGTGATCGCTTAGGTGATCGCGTACGTGATCGTTACGTGGTGTCCGTGATTGCGTAAGTGCGGCAAGGACGAAACGACGCTCAGGAACAGGCAGGAACAGGGAGGGCACCATGGCAGCGACGGACAGCCGCGCCGGAAAGCGGCCGAGCAGCGTCTGGCTGGCCCAGCGCCCTCCGGTCAAGCGGAAGGCGGAGCAGCCGGCCGGCCTCGACCTCGACAAGATCGTCGCGGCCACGGTCCGGCTGCTGGACGCCGAAGGCCTGACGAAGTTCTCGATGCGCCGGCTCGCCGCCGAACTCGGCGTCACCGCGATGTCCGTCTACTGGTACGTCGACACCAAGGACGACCTGCTGGAACTCGCCCTGGACCGGGTCATGGGCGAGATGCGGCTGCCGGACGAGACCGACGCGGAGCAGGACTGGCGCGACCATCTGCGCTCACTGGCCGGTGAGTACCGCGACCTGCTGACCGGCCACCCCTGGGTGGTCCGGCTGCTGGGCACGTACATCAACGTCGGCCCGCACTCCATCGCCTTCTCCAACGCCAGCATGCGGGTGATGAAGCAGAGCGGGCTGTCCCTGGAGCAGATCACCGGCGGGCTCTCCGCCGTCTTCCAGTTCGTCTACGGCTTCGCCACCATCGAGGGCCTCTTCGACGCCCGCTGCGCGGAGGCCGGCATGCCCGTCGACGAGTACTTCCAGCAGGTGATGTCCGCGGTCCAGGGCCGCCCGGAGTTCGCCGAGACGCTGGAGAACTCCACCAAGGTCATGGAGGCCCGCGGCGGCTCCACCGTACGGGAGATGCGCGACCGCGACTTCGCCTTCGCGCTCGATCTGCAGATCGCGGGCATCGAGGCGCTGCGGGGGCGCAGCGACGACCGCGGGCCGGACCCCCGGCAGGGGACCCGGCCCGCGTGAACCCGCGCGCGGCGGACGCTACGGCCTGACGAGGACGATCGAGTTGATCGGCGTGAGGTCCTTGTCCACGTCGTAGCCGGGGTCCATGAAGCCCTGGCAGTCCCCCGTGCCGCCGGAGAGCCGCCGAAAAGCCGCTGAAGGCAGGCAGCCGCTGCACCCACCGGCCGACTCACCCACCGGCCAGTGCGCCACCAGCCAGCTCACCCCACCGCCCGACTCACCCCACCGGCAACCCCTCCCCCCGCACCGCCTGAATATCCAGCTCCACCCTCAGCGTCGTCCCGATCGCCGCGATACCGGCCGCCACCACCTGGTTGTAGTTCATCTTGAAGTCCTCGCGGCGCAGTTCGGCCGTCGCGTGGAAGGCGGCGCGCACCCCGCCCCACGGGTCGGGGCCGGTGCCGAGATAGCTCAGTTCGAGGTCCACCGGCCGTACGACGCCGTGCAGCGCCAGCTCGCCGTGGACGGTCCAGCGGTCCGGGCCGGCCGCCGTCAGGCCCGTACTGCGGTAGGCGAGCTCCGGGAACTCCTCGACGTTCAGGAAGTCGTCGGAGCGCAGATGCCCGTCCCGCATCCCGTTCCCGGTGTCGATCGACGCGGCCTTGATGACCGCCTCGACCCGCGACTTCTCCAGATCCTCGGCGATCTCGATCCGGCCGCCGAACTCGGTGAACCGGCCGTGCACGCTGGAGATCCCCAGGTGCTGGGCGACCGCGGCCACCGTCGAGTGCATCGGGTCGATGGTCCACGGTCCCGGCGGCGGCAGCTCGGCCCCGCCCTGCCTGGCCAGTACGACGCTGCCCACGTCCATCCGGCCGCTGGCCGTCACGATCGCGCTGGAGGCGACCGGTGCGTAGCCGACGGCCGTGACGATGACCGTGTACGGGCCGGCGGGCAGCGGCCGGCCGTCGCGGACGGCGCCTTCCTCGTCCGCCGTCGCGCGCAGCACCTGCGCGCCCGTCATGTCGGTGACGGTCAGTACGGCGTGCTGGACCGCCCAGCCGTCCCGCGTGCGGATCTGCGCCCTTACGCCCGCAGCTCCCGCGCCCGTCGAATCCATTGTCTCTCCTGTGTGTTGCTGATGGGGCTGTCCCCTGCCCATGGGGGTCCCCCCGCGCGAGCGAAGCCGAGCGTGGGGGAGGAGTCGAGAGCTCGGGGGCAAAGAATCGGGCTCCGGGCGGCGGCGTGCAGGCCGTCCCCTGCCTGTGCGCAACGCCGCCGCCGGAGCCCTGGTGCCGGTCCGGGGCGCGTCTCCGCTCAACGCGCGCCCCGGACCGGGGCTGTGCCGCCTCGGGGGGATGTCCCGAGGCCCGGGGTCAGTCCCCGGGGTGTGCGAGCTCGACGTCGTAGCCGTCGACCCCGCGTACGTCGACCGAAAGGCCCGTGGCGACCGGCGGGTAGCCGCTCGCGATGACCGTGTAGTCGCCGGCGTCCAGGTCAGTGAAGGCGTAGGCGCCGTCCTCCCCGGTCGTCGAGGTGGCCACGACGTTGCCCGCCGCGTCCACCAGCGTGACCCGCGCGTCCGGCAGCGGCCGGCGGTCCGCGCCGGCCCGCACGACGCCCTGGACCCGCGCCCCGGACAGCAGCTCGACCTCGACATGGGTCGTGCCCTGGCCGCCGACCTCGACCGGCAGCGCGGCCGGGCGGTGGTCGGGGGCGTTCACCGCGACGGTGAAGGTGCCCGGCGCCAGCTCGTCGAAGGCGAAGTAGCCCTCGGCGCCGGTCTTTCCGGTGGCCAGCACCTCACCGCGGACGTCGGTGACGACGACCATCGCCCCGTCGACCGGCTCGCCGGTCGCCGCGCTGCGGACCTGGCCGGCGAGGCCGCTGGTGCCGCTGAGCAGGATGTCGTAGGCGTAGGGCTGGTCGCCGACGACGACCGTGGACGCCTGCGGCTGGTGCCCGTCGGCCGCGGCTATCAGCACGTACGAGCCGGCGCCGGGGGCGTTCAGTACGTACGAGCCGTTGGCCTGGGCGACCGCGCGGCCCAGCTGACGCCCGCTGAGCGAGATCAGCGTCACCGCGGAGCGCGGGACGGGGCTGCCCTCCGCGTTGCGGACGAAACCGTGGACCGACGGGCCGGCCGGGGTGGCATCGCCGCCACCGGCGGAGGCGTGGGCCACCAGCGGCTGTGCGGCAGCCGACGCGGCAGCCGACGCGGCAGGCTGCGCCCAGGAGGGCGTGTGCGCGTCGTCGTCCGAGGCGAGCGGGGCGCCCACCAGGGCCGGCTCGCGCTCCCCGGCCGCCGCCGAGGCGGCGGCCCGAGCCGGGACACCGGCGTCCGACGGGCCGGCCGCCGCGTCCGCGCTCTCCGAGCTCTGCGACAGTCCGCCCCGCGTCTTCAACGCGACCTCCTTGATGAACAGGGTGAAGAGGAACGCGAGCAGCGCGCAAGGCGCCGCGTACAGGAACACATCGGCCACACCGTGCCCGTAGGCGCTCTCCATGACGGTGCGCAGCGGCGCCGGCAGGGCGTCCAGGTCCGGGATGCCACCGCCGCCGGTGCCGGCGCCGTGCGCCGCGGCCTTGGCGGCCTTCGGCCCGAGGTCGGCCAGCCCGTCCTTGACGTAGTGGGTGACGCGGTTGGCGAGCACCGCACCGAGCGCCGAGACGCCCACCGCGCCACCGAGGGAGCGGAAGAAGGTCACGACGGACGAGGCGGAACCGAGGTCCTCGGGGGCCACCTGGTTCTGCGTGGCCAGCACCAGGTTCTGCATCATCATGCCGATGCCCAGGCCCATCAGCGCCATGAAGATCGCGATGTGCCAGTACTCGGTGTCGTAGCGGATGGTGCCCAGCAGACCCAGGCCCGCGGTCACCAGCACACCGCCGCTGACCAGCCACGCCTTCCACTTGCCGGTCTTGGTGATGACCTGGCCCGAGACGGTCGACGAGACGAACAGCCCGCCGATCATCGGGATCGTCATCACACCGGACATCGTCGGCGACTTGTCGCGCGCCAGCTGGAAGTACTGGCTGAAGAAGACGGTGCCCGCGAACATCGCGATACCGACGAACAGCGAGGCCAGCGAGGCGAGAGTGATCGTCTTGTTGCGGAACAGCCGCAGCGGGATGATCGGCTCCTTGGCCCTGGACTCGACGAAGACGAAGACCGCGCCGAGCACGACCGCGCCCCCGACCATCGCCGCCGTCTGCCACGACATCCAGTCGTACTTGTCCCCGGCCAGCGTCACCCACACCAGCAGCAGCGAGACCGCGGCGCTGATGAAGAAGGCACCCGCCCAGTCGACCTTGACGCCCTCCCGCTTCACCACGGGCAGCTTCAGGGTCTTCTGCAGCACGATCAGCGCGATGACCGCGAACGGCACACCGACGTAGAAGCACCAGCGCCAGCCGAGCCAGCTGGTGTCGGTGATGACGCCACCGAGCAGCGGACCGCCGACGGTGGCGACGGCGAAGACCGCACCGAGATAGCCGCTGTAACGGCCGCGCTCCCGCGGCGAGATCATCGCGGCCATCACGATCTGCGCCAGCGCGGACAGCCCGCCCACGCCGATGCCCTGCACCACACGGCAGGCGATCAGCATGCCGGTGTTCTGCGACAGACCCGCGACGACCGAGCCCGCGACATAGATGACCAGCGCGAACTGCACCAGCAGCTTCTTGCTGAACAGGTCGGAGAGCTTGCCCCACAGCGGAGTGCTCGCCGTCATCGCCAGCAGCGCGGCGGTGACGACCCAGGTGTACGCGCTCTGCCCGCCGTCCAGATCATGAATGATCTCGGGCAGCGCGTTCGAGACGATCGTCGACGACAGTATGGCGACGAACATGCCGAGCAGCAGCCCGGACAGCGCCTCCATGATCTGACGGTGCGTCATGGGCGCCCCGTCGGAGGTGCTGTGTCCGCCTCCTCCGTGCTTGGCGTGGCCGCCCCGCACACCGGCTGGTGTGGTCGTAGCCATGTGGTTCCTTTTCATCCTGCGGGTGTACGGGTGGTGGAGTCGTGATGCGCCCGGGTGCGGCAGTCGCCGAAGCTCGTACGGAGCCTGGCGAGCAGTTCGACGAGGTGCCCGACGTCGCTGTCGGTCCAGTCGTCCAAGTACCGGGCGAGCGCCGCCGTATAGCGCTCGGCGAGCTCCTGGAGGAGCCGCTTCCCGCTCGGGGTCAGGCGCAGCAGCCGCGAGCGCTTGTCGGCCGGGTCGGGCTTGCGCTCGACCCATCCGCGCTCGCAGACGTGCGCCACGTGCCGGCTGGTGACGGACATGTCGATCGCCAGCAACTCCGCCAGCTGACTCATCCGCATCTCACCGTGCCGGTCGAGAAGGGTGAGCACACCGGCCGAGGCGGGCGGGCACTCCTGGGGCAGCATCCGCCCCATCTCGCGTTTGACGGCTCCGATGGCACTGAGTTGCCTGGCCAGCTCCTCGTACTGACTGTGAGCGGCCACCGGCTCCTCCATGCATCGCCCAGATCGCACATCTTTTGTTGCTTAGGGCAACCATAGGCAAGGTTGGTTGCTGAAGGCAAACGAATACGTGGGCGATGCAGGTAAAGGAGCTCAAAAGTCTGACCCCGCCGGAGGTCAATGAGGCCAAAGACGCACGTAAACCCCCAGGTGGGGCGGACCGCAACCCAAGGTGGGCCGGGCCGCGCGCGGAGGCTGCCCGCCGGGCTCGCCCGCAGTCCCGCGAACGGGGAGGGGAGGGGCGGGACGGGAGACACTGCCCCTCTCCGCAGGCCAGACTGTCAGTACGTCATGGAGGTGAAGGGATGGGCGTTGCCGGCTTTACGCACCATGGGCCCTGGACTGTCGACGACGTCCTGGGTCTGCCCGAGGACCGGTCCGTCCGCTACGAGCTGCTGGGGGAGTCGCTCGTGATGTCCCCCGCCCCCGGCCTGCGCCATCAGCGTGCCAGCTTCCGGCTTCACGTCGCCCTGGACGAGGCTGCCGGCGCCGCCGGCGCCCCGGTCGAGGTGCTGGAGGCCGTCAACGTCATCCTGCCGTCCGGCCTGGTCGTGCCGGACATCGTCGTCGCCGATGCGGGCGCGACCGCCGAGGACGGCGTCAGTATCGACGCCGATGCGGTGCAGCTGGTGGTCGAGCTCGTTTCACCCGGCAACAAGACCATGGACCGCAAGCTCAAGCCCCTGCTGTACGCGGAGGCCGCGATCCCGCACTACTGGCGTCTGGAGTTCGACCCGGCCCCGCGCCTGATCATCAGCGAGCTGGACGGCGGCCGGTACGTCGAAAGGGCGACCGCCCTTCCGGGCGTCGTGACCGGCGTCAAGGAGCCCTTCCCCTTCGAGATCGACCCGGCAGCACTCACTCGGCCGCGGCACAGCGGCTGAGGCTTCGGCGCCGCTGGCCGGGGCGACGCCTCGTAACCGCCCCAGGGGGTGCCCCCTCGCCCCGGGTTCGCTAGGGTCCTGCCCCATGGCGATCAACCCGCAGAACCAGGCCGACGGCAACTACGACCCGGCGGGCAGCACGCAGATGTTCCGGGCCTTCGTGGACGAGGGCGGCACCCCGCAGGCCGGCAGCCGCCGCGCCCCGGCCCCGCAGCAGTCGGCGGGCCCCCGCGTGGGCCTCATCGTCGGCGTGATCGTCGCCATCCTCGCCGTCGCGGGCGCGGCCTGGCTCGCCCTGTCGTAACGAGTCGTCTCTCCGTGTCGTCCCGCCGCCCGACGGCGACGGGACGGGGACGCACAAGGGCCCCTACGGTCAGCTTCGCGAGCTCTTGGAGCCGGTCCCGCCGGGCTCCTCTGGGGCCCAGGCGGGCTTGCGGGTGGCCTCCTTGAAGTCGGTCTCCTTCATCAGGACCCGCCACCCTTCCTCGCCGGCATGACCGTCGAGGCGCATGCTGAACTCCTTGACCTGCTTGGTGTCGTGGAAGTACAGCACGACGACCTGGCGCTCGGAGCCCTCGTCGTAGAAGTCGGCCGTCACCTTGCCCTGGGCGCCGTCTTCGAAGCCCCTGACCCAGTTTTCGGCCGTCTTCCTGCTCTGGGTGTCGTCGCCGTCGCTGGTGGCGAGGGAGCGGAGATCGTCGGTCTTGCCGTCGGCGATGTGCCAGACGAGTTCCTGGGTGACGCGAAGAGAGCCCGTGGAGGGGTAGCCGACCACGCGCAGCGCTTCATGGTTGGCGTAGGCCTCCGCATACTCGGCGTCGGCTCCTCTGGCATCGGCGGGACCGCCGCAACCGGCCAGGGTCACCACCATGCCCAGTGCCAGCGCGGCAGCCGCCCCGTATCCCCGCTGAGTCCTCTTCATTCCACTTCCTCCCCCTCGCCTACACGATGCGCCCGCCCCTGCTGTCGGCGATCCGCCGCGCATCGCGCAGCGCTTCACACAGCCTGTGGACACAGAACCGGAGTTCCTCGACGGACGCCGTCCTGGGCCCGCCGAGCAGCGCGGCAGCGTGGTCGAGCAGCTCCCCGCCCGTGGCGAGTTGGACCTCTTCCATCTCGTCCGCCAGCTGCGAGACGTAACTGCCGCCATCATCGCTGGAGAGGTAACACCGCTGCCCGTCCGGGCCCGCCCAGGGCAGCAGCCGCATCCTGTCCTTCATGAGGCCACCGCCATCTCGCGCAGGAACGCCGCCTCGCGCTGCGCCGCCTCGTGCTCGTACGCGAGGAGGTACGGGCGTACGAGGCGCGACGCGTCGCCGTCGAGGAGGGATTCGGGGCGGCGGGGGAGGAGAGGGAGGGGGACGGGTTGGTGGGGCGGCCGTGGTGGCCGGTACGTGAGGGTGGGGGCGGGGTGAGTCCGGCGTTTCGGCAACCGGGAGATGAGGTTGCGCATAAGGTTTCGCACGTCGACCTGCTTTCTTCAGACGTCAGGTTGGCCATGCCCCGGGGCCGATGCAGCGGTCGCCGGGGTCTTGACCTCGGTGCGTGAGGTATACCTTGGTATACCAAGAGACTGTAGGGGCCTCTCGCCACGCATGCAATAGCTTGCTTACCTTGGTCAAGTGATCGAATTTGCCCCCGACCGGCCCAGGTGGCGCCAGGTAGCCGATGTGATCCGTGCGCGCATCGCGGACGGCACCTATCAACCCGGAACGCGAGTCCCATCCGTGGTCGAGATGCTGGAAGAGTTCGGCATCGCCACGACTACGGGTCAGAAGGTTCACCGCGGCCTGCGCTCCGAGGGCCTCATCTACACCGAACCCGGCATGGGCTCATTCGTCGCGAAGGACGCCGCGCAGATCCTGAAGGACGCCGGTCACGGCTCCGACGCCTCCTAGGCCGCGCCTGCCCGACGGTCCGCATGAGTACTTTCGCTCATGTGGAATCCGTCCGCGTGCGCAAGAGTGGGTGGGCCAACACCCCCACAGGAGGCACCCATTGTTCGCGAACCGCCGTATGCGGATCGTTCCCGCGCTCGTCCTTACGGGCGTCACCGCAGCGATGACGCTCACCGCCTGCTCGCTACCGCCGGACGCGATCTGTATGAGCGACGAGTACCCGGTAATGCCCGTGGGCGGCACCGGGGGCTCCTGCGTCCCCAAGGACGAGGAGCCTCCGGCCGGCCACGTCCGCTACCCCGAGGGCAAGGTCCCCGAGCACGTCGACGACAAGTGGGACATCTACTGGGACACCCACACGATCGACAAGAACGGCAAGATCATTAAGGTTCCGAACAAGTAGGCCGCTGCCTCAGAAGCCCTCAGAAGCCCTCGAACGCCCGGCGCAGCGCCCCCGCGACCGCCGTAGCTGGTGCCGAAGACGTACGCCGGCTCGTCGGCGGCGACCTCGGTCAGCAGCAGGTGGGCGTCGTGGCCGTGCTCCTCGATCCGCTGCTCCGCGGGTGGGCCGGTGAGGCGGCTGCGGGAGTTGCCGCGCAAGTCGTAGGTGATGACGGTGTGGTCCTCGGCCAGCAGGGCGGCGAGCGGGCCGAACATGGCCGCGTCGCCGTCACCGCCGTTGACGAGCAGGACGGCCGGGCCGGATCCGCGCACTTCGTAGTGGATCTCTGCGCCGGGCGCGGTCATGGTGCCTGTCTTCACAGGAGTGGCACTCCCTTAGGCTTGGCGGTGCGACCTTGGCGAACGCCTTACGTTCTGTGGCCGTACGTCAACTTTATTGATGCAAGGTGGATTTCGGTGCGTTCTTTCCAGCACATGGCACGCTCGGCGAGTGTGGTGGCCGCGGCCGCATGTATCGGTGCGGCGGTGCTGACGGCTCCTGCCCACGCCGCGAGCGGCAGCTGTGCGAGGAACTACGCCTGCGTCTGGTTGAAGCCGCACTACCAGGGCAAGGTCGGCAAGCTCCATGTGAAGCCGGGCCAGTGTTACAACAGCCGGTCCGAGCCGGCGCGGTCGATCAACAACAACACCAGGTACCTGCTCAACATGTATGCGAAGGCAGGCTGCAAGGGGAAGTCCTTCAGGGTCAGCTGGGGCACGAAGAAGGGCAGCTTCCCCTTCGGCGTGATGAGCTTCAAGAGCGTGGGCTGAGGTCGACGGCCGACAGCCGGCGGTCGGCCTCTCGCGGCCTCGTCGGGGCCGGGTCGGTACGACTCCGCCCGGCCCCCGGCCGGGGCCTGCTACGTCGCGTCCGCCGCCGCCTCCAGGGCCGCGATGTCGATCTTCTTCATGCCGAACATGGCCTTCATGGCGCGGGCCGCCCGCTCCTGGTCCGGGTCGTTCAGCATCTCGGCCATGCCGCCCGGTGCCACCTGCCAGGACAGGCCGTACTTGTCCTTCAGCCAGCCGCAGGGGCCCTCCTCGCCGCCCTCGGAGAGCTTGGCCCAGTAGTAGTCGATCTCGTCCTGGTCCGCGCAGTTGACCAGCAGCGAGATCGCCTCGGTGAAGGTGAACTCCGGGCCGCCGTTGATCGCGATGTACTCCTGGCCGTCGAGCTCGAACTCGACGGTCAGTACGGTGCCGGCCGGGCGCGGGCCCGCCTCGTTGTAGTGGGTGACGTCCTTGATCCTTGAGTTCGGGAACACCGAGCAGTAGAACTCGGCGGCCTCCTTGCCCTGGGTGTCGAACCAGAGGTTGGGCGTGATCTTGGGCATGGCGCTCTCCTGGCGTTGGCTGCGGGCCGGCCTCGTGTCGGGACGGGCCACTGTGTGTATTGACCGCGGCGGCGGGAGAAAGTCATCGCTGCTCGCCGAACGGGTGTGGCCAGTCCTCCGCATCCCGCCTCCCGGCGTCACTTCCAGGAGAAGGCCACGTCACTTCCAGGAGAAGGTCACGTCCTTGGTGTCGATGTGCATGCCCGGCGGCACCCGCCAGGCCTCCAGGCACACCCGCCAGGTGCCGGTCTTCCTCTGGCCGGGGGCGAGGGGCAGCGGGAGCTTGTGGCGGGAGGTGACCGTCGTCCAGTCGATGCCGAGGGCGCCGATGACATGGGTGCCGAAGGTGACCTTGCCGGAGGTGACGGGGCGGTCGCCGGTGTTGAGCAGGTCGAGGGTGACCTTCTCGCACCAGCGGACGTCGGTGTCGGCGAGGCCGGGCCGGCCGACGACGAGGCCGGCGGGGGCGTCGGGGCCGGCGGGGATGGTGGGGGAGGGCGGCTCGGGCGCGGGCGAGCCGGGAGAGCTGTGCGGCGGGGTGGATGTGCCCGGCGGGGAGGGCGCGTTGGGCGAGGCGCCGGGACCCGTTCCGTCCGCGTCGGAGGGCGGGGACGGGGCGGCGGAACCGGAGGGGCCGGGGGAGCTGCCGGGGGCGGGGGCCGGACGGGCGCGGCGCTTGCCGTCGCCGTCCGCGGTGTCCCTGCCGTCGTCCCGGCGGGCTGCGTGGTCTTCGGCGGCTTCGTGGCCGTCCAGCGGGGTCAGTTGCACGCCGTCCCGTGGCGGTACGGGCCTGACCGGCGCGTGGCCGTCGGCGGGGCCTGCCGCGCCCACCGCGACATAGCCCTCTTCGGCCGCGCTCCCGCAGCCGGTGAGCAGGACACCCAGACACAGTGCGGCCGCCGAGGCGGAGGCGTAGGTCGTTGTCGTCCGTCGCATCGGCACAGTGTTGCTGACGACGCGTCAGGTGTATAGGGGGCCGCCGGGCGACGACGCCGCATCGGTACGGAGCGGCCGGTCGGTACGGAGCGGCGGGTCGATGCGGAGCGGCGGGTCGGTGCACATGTCCGCCGAGCGGCGCGGAGCGTTTGACGGCTGCCCCTCGGCGGACCGTTCCTCAGTCGGAGATCAGGCCTTCGCGCAGCTGCGCCAGGGTGCGGGTGAGCAGGCGGGAGACGTGCATCTGGGAGATGCCGACCTCCTCGCCGATCTGGGACTGCGTCATGTTGGCGAAGAAGCGCAGCATGATGATCTGGCGCTCACGGGCCGGGAGTTTGGCCAGCAGGGGCTTGAGGGACTCGCGGTACTCCACGCCCTCCAGGGCGCTGTCCTCGTAGCCGAGGCGGTCCGCGAGGGAGCCCTCGCCGCCGTCGTCCTCGGGGGAGGGGGAGTCGAGCGAGGAGGCGGTGTACGCGTTGCCGACGGCCAGGCCGTCGACGACGTCCTCCTCCGACACCCCCAGGCAGAGGGCGAGTTCGGGGACGGTCGGGGAGCGGTCCAGCTTCTGCGAGAGCTCGTCGCTGGCCTTGGTGAGGGCGAGCCGGAGCTCCTGGAGCCGGCGCGGCACCCGTACCGACCATGAGGTGTCGCGGAAGAAGCGCTTGATCTCGCCGACGACCGTCGGCATCGCGAACGTCGGGAATTCCACGCCGCGTTCGCAGTCGAAACGGTCGATCGCCTTGATCAGGCCGATCGTGCCGACCTGGACGATGTCCTCCATCGGCTCGTTGCGGCTGCGGAAGCGGGCGGCCGCGTAGCGCACGAGCGGGAGGTTGAGTTCGATGAGTGTGTCACGGACGTACGTACGCTCCGCGCAGTCCTTGTCGAGCGAGGCCAGCCGCAGGAACAGGGAGCGGGAGAGCGTGCGGGTGTTGATGGCGTCGTCGTCGTGCACGTGCGGCGCGGGCGCGGGAATCGCGGAAAGCACCTTCGAGCTGCCCAGTTCTACGGACATGCCACCCCCTTGAGGTCGCGGACGGGTCGCTGCGGCGTCCCCGGCCCGTGGTGGACCGAGGAGTGATACCTCCACCTGAATACCGGAGGCAGCGCTACGGCAAACGCGGTTCCTGCAGAATGTCACATGTCGGCAACACGCTGTAGCGCCATGTCGACATATCTGCGCAGGAACGGGTCGCCCGTCCCGGTTATGCGTCGATCCTGTTTGCGGATCGGAGGCGGGCGAAGCTCCGCGACAGTAGCCGCGACACATGCATCTGCGACACCCCCAGTTCGGCACTGATCTGTGACTGCGTCAGATTGCTGTAGTAACGCAGCAGAAGGATCCGTTGCTCGCGCTCGGGGAGCTGGACGAGGAGGTGTCGTACGAGGTCGCGGTGCTCGACGCCGGCCAGCTCCGGGTCCTCGTAGCCGAGGCGGTCCAGCAGTCCGGGGAGGCCGTCGCCCTCCTGGGCGGCCTCCAGAGATGTGGCGTGATACGAGCGGCCCGCCTTCAGGCAGGCCAGTACCTCGTCCTCGCCGATCTTCAGCCGCTCGGCGATCTCGGCGGTGGTGGGGGAGCGCCCGTGCAGCACCGTCAAGTCCTCGGTGGCGCCGTTGACCTGGACCCACAGTTCGTGGAGGCGGCGCGGGACATGGACCGTACGGACATTGTCTCGAAAGTAGCGTTTGATCTCGCCGACGACGGTGGGCATCGCAAAGGTCGGGAACTGGACGCCGCGGTCCGGATCGAACCGGTCGATCGCATTGATCAGGCCGATCGTGCCGACCTGGATGACGTCCTCCATCGGCTCGTTGCGGCTGCGGAAGCGGGCTGCGGCGTAGCGGACGAGCGGCAGGTTGGCCTCGATCAGTGCGGCCCGGACGCGGGTGTGCTCGGGGGTGCCGGGTTCGAGGTCCGCCAGCTCCGCGAACAGCACCTGTGTGAGCGCCCGCGTGTCCGCGCTACGGCTCTCGCGGGATGGAGCCTTGGACGCAGTACGGGCCGTCACGGTCACGCCACCCTTCACAGTGCTCGCAGTGCAGCTACTCGCTGTGGATGTATCTGGGATGTATCCGGCAAAAGCGGTCATAGCATTACAAGACAGGGCACTGTGCGCAAGCACCTCATCACTCCGTGTTGAACAGAGAGTTGGCTGGTGAGAGCGGGGTAGTGGGGGAGGCGCGCGGGGCGGGCGGGTGGCGGCACCGGGGTGGGGTATGGCAGAGCCCCCCGCCCGTGGGGCGAGGGGCTCGGTGTGCGGCGTATCGGGGTGCCGTGGCTCAGAACTCGTAGTCGGCGATCACCCAGGTGGCGAATTCGCGCCACTGGGCGGCGGCCGCCTGGTGGGCCGGGTGCTCCAGGTAGCGCTTGAGGGCGTCCTTGTCGGCCACGGCCGAGTTGATCGCGAAGTCGTAGGCGATCGGGCGGTCGGCGATGTTCCAGGCGCACTCCCAGAACGTCAGCTCCGCGATCTCGCCCTTGAGGGCCTCGAAGGCGCGGGCGCCGGCCTGCACCCGCTCCTCGTCGCGGGAGACGCCGTCATTGAGCTTGAACAGGACCAGGTGGCGGATCACGGGGGCCTCCGTACGGCGGACGATCACCAGGGGGCCGCCCGGCCGGGCGGCGGATCCCCGGTCGTCCGGGGAGCCCTAGTTGATCAGCTGGGTCATGAACTCGCCGACGCCCTGAGCAGCGGACGAGATGCCCTCGAAGCCTATCTGGACCAGGTCGGCGGCCCGCTGCGGGGACGTGATGATCGTGTACAGCACGAAGACGATGATCAAGTACATCGCGATCTTCTTCGCCTGTGCCATCAGTCCCGTCTCCCCTACGGCAGTCCCCTACGGCAGTCTCTGCAGTTCCCGGTTGCAGTCGGGTGAGTGTAACCACACGTGTTCGAGCGCGGGAGTCGCGCCGGGGCGGAGTCGGCGTGGCGCCGGGGTACTGATCAGGACTTTATGGACCAAAGGCCCGCCAAAGAAGGCCCTTTGCCTGGCCGTTGGGGCACACGCGGACGGCACCATGAGTGAACTGGCCCAGTGGATCTGGCAGGAATCCACGGGGCCCGGGACCCGGACCCCACTGCGGGGTCCACGCCGCGCACATCCCCCTGACGCGGCGCGGACTTGGGGGTTCGGTCCACGTCGGGGGAAGCGGTTGTCCCCCGATGCCGCTTCCCCCGGCCTGCGACCGCCGCTTCCCCCGCCCTGTGGATGCCTCTTTCCCCGGCCCATAATTGGCGGGACGCATCACCCGAGGGGGAACCGCAGTATGTCCATGAACTCCGCACGGCCTCAGTCCGATCCGTCGTACCCGTCCGGCCGCCGGCCCGGTCCGGCCCGTCCGGCCGTCGTCCTGGCGCTGCTGATCGGCCTGCTGGCCGCGGCCGTCGCACCGGCAGCGGCGGCGGCCCGCGGTACGGGGGAGGCCACGCGGGCGCTGGCCGCCACGAGCGCCCCGAGCCGCGCCGCCGAGGCCCCCGCCGCCTCGGTACGCGCCGCCGCGCAGCCGGCCTCGCACCGCCACCACACCGCCCAGCACGGCCCGCACCACTCCTCGCACCACAAGACGGCCTTCAAGCCCAAGACGTCCAAGAAGTCCAAGTGGCAGTCGAAGGCCAAGAAGAAGACGCGCGGCTTCTTCAAGAAGCTCGGCATCTTCCTGATCGTGCTGTTCGTGCTCTTCCTGCTCGTCATGATCCTGGTGATCTGGCTGATCGTCCGCTTCGTCCGCCGCGCGGTGGGCAGGCGCCGCGACGCGTAGCGCGCGGCGCGCCGTTCGGCCCCGGCGCACCCGGACATGACGAAGGCCCCGATCCTTGAGGATCGGGGCCTTCGTTCTCGAGCGGTAGCGGTGGGATTTGAACCCACGGAGGAGTTGCCCCCTCACGCGCTTTCGAGGCGCGCTCCTTCGGCCGCTCGGACACGCTACCGAGAGAGAGCTTAGCCCACGGGTGGCCGTGCTCTGAAATCGGATTCCGGGGAGCGGGCGGTGAGCGGTCCGCGCGGGCCCGTGCCGCCGGTCAGCGGTCGCGGAAGAAGGCGGTGAGCTGGGCCGCGCACTCGGCTTCGAGGACGCCGGTGACGACTTCGGGGCGGTGGTTGAGACGTCGGTCACGGATGACGTCCCACAGCGAGCCGGCCGCGCCGGCCTTGGCGTCACGGGCGCCGTAGACGACCCGGTCGACGCGGGAGAGCACGATCGCGCCGGCGCACATCGTGCAGGGTTCGAGGGTGACGACGAGCGTGCACCCCGTCAGCCGCCACTCTCCGACGGCACGCGCGGCCGCTCGCAGCGCGAGGACTTCCGCGTGTGCCGTCGGGTCGCCGGTGGCCTCGCGCTCGTTGTGACCGGTGCCCAGGACCGTGCCGTCCGCGGACAGCACGACGGCGCCCACCGGGACATCACCGGTCCCGGGGGCGCGGGCGGCCTCGCCCAGCGCCTGCCGCATCGGCGCGATCCAGGGATCACGCAGCGGGTCAGGCGCGGGGGAGCGGGTGGAATCGTGCAGCGGATCGGACTGGGGGGCGCTCATGCCACCCAGTGTCGGTGACGGGGCTACCGGACGGCCTCCAGGACGTCCGTGCAGCCGAGGGCGTCGGCGATCTCGGAGAGGGCGTCCTCGTTGAGGGCGAGCAGCTCCTTCTCGCTGACGCCGAGGTCGTCCAGGAGCCCGGCGTCACCGAGCGGGCCGACCGGGACGGGGGTGTCCGTCTCGTCCTCGCCCTGCAGTGTCTCGGGTTCGCCGTCCTCCGTGCCGTCCAGGTTGAGGCTGTCGAGTTCGTCCTCGACGTCCTTGTCGCGGCCGAGCAGCTCGTCGGTCAGCATGGCTCCGTACGAGCTCCGGGCCGCGACGGCGGCGTTCGAGATGAAGATACGGGGGTCGTCGTCGCCGTCCAGCCGGAGGACGCCGAACCACGCGTCCTCCTGCTCGATGAAGGCCACCACCGTGTCGTCGTCGACCGCCGCCTCTCGGGCCAGATCGGCCAGATCGGTGAGCGTCTCCACATTGTCGAGCTCCGTATCGCTCGCTTCCCACCCGTCTTCGGTGCGCGCGAGCAGTGCGGCGAAGTACACCGTGACTCTCCCACTGGTCATAGGCGTGCCGGGCCGGGGCGGGGCGGCGCTGCACGCCGTTGGTCCCGCCCCTTCGGAATCGTGGCAGAAACATGGCGTTCGCGCGGGGTCTTCGGCGCTGCGTCGTGCGGATGATCTGCGAGATGTCGCTCACGTGCCGCAGCGCAGACGGGTGCACGGACGGGTTCCGCTACCGGCGGAACGGCATCCGCTACCAGCGGAATGTGCGCATCCGCATGGCCATGCGCATCCGTTCGGCCCTGACGCGGCGTGGCTGCACGCGATTGCGCAGCTCCTTGGCCTCGTGCAGTTCCCGCAGGAACTGTGCGCGGCGCCGTCGGCGCGCCGCTTCGCTCTCGGGGTCCCGCTCGGCGCCGGGGCCCGGCCCCTGGGCGCCGGAGACGGCGTCGTTCGCGTGATCGGTCCGCTGACGGTCGGGCACGGTGCACCACCTCGGGCGGGTTCTTCGCCCGATGACGGGACGGCCGATCGGGCGTACGTGCCTACTTTCCCTCGTTCCGGTGGTCCGATGCCAGCCAAGTCGCGCAGCCGTGGCCGGTGGCCGGGCGCCGCACGGCGGGCGTCACGGGTCTCCGGCTCGGTTACTGTCGATGTCATGCGGATCCACGTCGTCGACCACCCGCTGGTGGCGCACAAACTCACCACACTGCGCGACAAGCGCACCGATTCCCCCACCTTCCGGCGGCTCGCCGACGAGCTGGTGACCCTGCTCGCCTACGAGGCCACCCGTGATGTGCGCACCGAGCAGGTCGACATCGAGACCCCGGTCACCGCGACCACCGGCGTGCGGCTCTCGCACCCGCGCCCGATGGTCGTACCGATCCTGCGGGCCGGTCTGGGCATGCTGGACGGCATGGTCCGGCTGCTGCCCACCGCCGAGGTCGGCTTCATGGGCATGGTGCGCAACGAGGAGACGTACGAGGCGCACACGTATGCCACGCGGATGCCCGATGACCTCTCGGGGCGGCAGGTCTACGTCGTGGACCCGATGCTGGCCACCGGCGGGACGCTGGTCGCGGCGATCCGCGAGCTGATCAAGCGGGGTGCGGACGACGTCACCGCGATCTGTCTGCTGGCCGCTCCGGAGGGCGTCGCGGTCATGGAGAAGGAGCTGGCCGGCACGCCGGTGACGGTGGTCACCGCGGCCGTCGACGAGCGGCTGAACGCGGACCGCTACATCGTGCCGGGCCTCGGCGACGCGGGCGACCGGATGTACGGCACCGCGGGCTGAGCGAGCGGCTGCGCTCCCCCCTGAACACCGATGGGCCCCGCACCGAGAACCGGTGCGGGGCCCGTCTGCGTGCGATCAGCACGTGTCCCCGGAGGGGGCGGGGGACGGGTGGGTCAGCAGGGCCAGGGACTTGGCGGCGGCCTGCTGGGTGGCCAGGTCCTTGAAGGCGTCACCGAGGATCAGGTCGAGCTCGGTGCCCTTGCGGTCGTCGGTCTTCTGCTGGGCGCCGGCGAGCTGGGTGGCCAGGACCTTCATCGGGCCGTCGGCCGATGCCCGGGGGCCGAGCAGTATCCCGGCGCCCTTGATCTTCTTGTCGTAGGCGGCCGGGGCGTTGCCCACCTTGCCGATCTTGAAGCCGCGCTTCTTGAGTTCGTCGGCGGTGCGCTTGGCGAGCCCGGAGCGCGGGGTGGCGTTGAAGACGTTGACGGTCAGCGTGCCGGGCGCGGGCGGCTTCTGGGCCGCGTTCTGGGCCTGCGCCCCGTCCTTCTTGCCGCCGTCCTGGCAGTGCTTCTTTTCCTGGGCGGCCTGCGCGGTGCTGCCCTTGCCGCCGAAGACGTCGATGAGCTGCAGGGTCCCCCAACCGACCAGGCCGAGGGCGCAGACGGTGGCGATGACGGTGAGGACGATCCGGCGTCGATGTCGGGGGCGGCGCATCCGCGGATACCTGTCGCCCGTGATGCGGTACTTCTTACCGCCCATGCCTGGGGGCGTCAGCATGCTCATGGGCGCAGCGTAGTGCGGGCGGCAGTCCGTGCCTACTAAATGATCAACGCGTGGCGTGAGACCCAACCCAAAAGGGCCAATTCGGGCGGGAGATTGCGTCAGTCGAGCTCAAGTACGCGCGCGTGCAGCACCTGGCGCTGCTGGAGTGCGGCGCGCACCGCGCGGTGCAGTCCGTCCTCCAGATAGAGGTCGCCTCCCCACTTCACGACGTGCGCGAAGAGGTCGCCGTAGAACGTCGAGTCCTCGGCGAGCAGCGTTTCGAGATCGAGCTGCTGCTTGGTCGTCACCAACTGGTCGAGGCGTACCGGGCGCGGGGCGACATCCGCCCACTGGCGGGTGCTCTCCCGGCCGTGGTCGGGGTACGGCCGCCCATTTCCGATGCGCTTGAAGATCACACGGAAAGCCTACCGGGCGAGCGGCACCGGGCGCAGCCATGCCGCAGCGGCGCAAAGGGATCATTGGCGGCAAATTTGGATCATTGGCGGGCGCCGGGCCGGGGGATTTGGCCGGATCCGACCCGAACGGACTACGCGCGTCCCGCCCCGGCGCCCGCCGCCCCGTTGCGCGGCCGGCGCCCGTCACCACTTCCGGGCGGCCGCCAGGCTCGTCTGCCAGTACGTGACCTCGGCGGTGTGCGGATCGACGGGGACCGGGGTGCGGTCGTCCAGACCGACCTGGGCGGGGCGGGCGCGGACGGCCAGCGCGACACCGAACTGCGAGATCTTCTTGCGGTCCCGGCCCCGTCCGTGGTGCGGGCCGCCGCCCGCGGAGGTGGTGATCGTGGCGTACGCGGTCGCGCGCGGTGCGAGGGTGACGGCGGACCGCGGCCGGCTGTCCTCGATCACCGGGATCGCGGGCTGCCGGTCGTCGCCGAAGCGCAGCAGGGGGTAGCCCTGGGCGGCGAAGTCGCACGGCCGGTCGGAGTCGTTGGTGACCGTCAGCAGCATGCGGTGGGCCCGGTGCGGCAGCGCGCCCGCGTGGAACCTGAGCATCTCGGGCGTACAGGCGATGCGCCCGCCGGGGCCGGGCGGCGGGGTGTCGCCGTCCGGCGGGGCGGGTGAGGTGGGGGCCGGCGATACGGCGGTGGCCGGTTCGTCGGCCCTGGTGGCGGTGGCGTGGCAGGCGGCGGTCAGCGCCAGTGCGGTGGTGGCGGTCAGGCCGGCGGCAAGGGCCCGGCGCGCGGTGACGGCGGAGAGGGGCGGCATACGGGACTCCCGGGACGGTGGCGTGTGCACGACCTTCGGCGCGGGCGCTGGTGATCGACTAACGCGCCGCTAACGCCTGCCCTGACGCGCCCCGCCGGGGCCCGTGCGCAGCGCCGTCAGGGGGCCGTCGGTGTGGGTGAGCCGGAGCCGTGAGGGGTGGCCGACGGTGTCGGTGAGGACGGCGGCCGGACGGACTCGGTGGGGCTCTCGCTCCTGGGGGACGTGGGGGTGGCCGTCGGGGTGCGGCGGGGCGGGCCTGCGGGGTCGGCGCCGGGCGTCGCCGAACCGGAGGGGCGCGCGGTGCGGCCGGGGTCCGCCGACGTGCCGCGCGGTGACGGCGCGGGGGGCGGGTCGCTGGGCGTGGGGGACGGCGAGGGGCCGACCGGGCTCGGGGAGCTCGCCGGTGGCGCGGGGCGGCGGACCGGGGGGCCGTCCGGGGTGATCGCCAGATAGCCGAGCGCAGCGGCGGCGGCCGCGGCGGCCGCCGCCAGCGGCAGGCCGAAGCGGCGCAGCCAGGGCCGCGCCGGGAGGGCCGGCCGGCCGCGGCGCCGCGGCGGTCCCGGGGGCGCGGCGGGCCGCAGGTCCCGGATGCCGATGCTCTCGGCGCGGGCCGCGAACGCCCGCCGCAGCCGCTCCTCGACGCGCCGCTCGGGCTGTGTGCCGGGGCCGCTCATGACCGCGCCTCCAAGATCTTCTCCAGTGAGTCCAGGGCGCGGCTGGCGAGGGACTTCACCGAGCCGCGGCTGATGCCCAGCGTCGTGGCGATCTGCTCCTCCGTCAGATCGCACCAGTAGCGCAGCACGAGGACCTCGCGGCGGCGCGCGGTCAGCCCGCTCAGCGCGGCGAACACCTCCCGGTGCTCCTCGTCCAGCACGATCCGCTCCTCCGCGGAGGGCGCGTCGGCTTCGTACGGCGGGGTGTAGTCGCGGGCGGTGCGCCGGCGCCGCAGCACCGAGCGGGCGGCGTTGACGACCGCGGTGCGCAGATAGGCCGGTGCGTTGTCGACCTCGCCGAGCCGGTCGCCGTGCCGCTTGTAGAGCGCGGCGAAGGCGTCCTGGACGACGTCCTCGGCGGTGGCGCGGTCGTCGACGAGCAGGACGGCCAGCCGGACCATGGCGAGCCGGTGTGCGTGGTAGAGCTCGCTGATCGTGGGCCGGGGATCGGGCGGCGGGGCGGCGCTCGCGCCGTCGTCGGGCAGCCGGTGCGGTCCGTGCGGCGGGTGGCCGTAGCCGGGCTGCCGGGCCGGCGGGCCGGTGCGGTGCGGGGTCTCGCGGTGGGCGGCGGCCGGGCGGGCGCTGCGCAGCAGCCACCGCCACAGGGCATGCCGGGGCCCCGGCAGGGCGAACCGTACCGGGGCGCTGTGCGGGCCGGCGGAGTACTCCATCGATTCCTCGGGGCGGGCGGCCGGGTGCAGGCTCAGGCGCGCCGGCGCCGTACGGCGTAGACGGTGCCGCCGCCCGCGGCGAGCAGCGCCGCGGCGCCGCCGCCGAGTGCCGCCGTGGTCGCGGACGAGGCGCCGGTGCGCGCGAGTTCCTTGCCGCCCCCGCCGCCCTTGGTGGGGGCGGTGCTCGGCTCGGCACTGGGGCGGGGCGAGCCGTCGGTCGGCTGCGGTCCCGGGCGGGTGGGGGTGGCGCTGGGCCGGGGGCTGGTGGGCGAGCTGGGCCGGGCGGTCGGGGACGGGGTGACGCTGGTGTCCGGGGTGGGCGTCGGCGTCCCGCCGCCTTCGGTCGGCTGCGGGGCTGGCGAGGGGGTCGCGTGGCCCGGCTGTGTGCTCTGCGGCGTGGGCGTGCGGTCGTCGGCGTGCGCGGTGCCCGCCGCCGACAGCGCGGTCAGCGCCAGCGCCGCGAGCAGCCCGGCGCCGGCCGCGCCGCGCAGACCGGGGCGGGCGGCGGAACGGGCGGCGCGCTGCGGAGTGTCCTCGGCCGCGGACGGCCGGGAGGCTCGGGTGCTGCGGATGGCGCGGTGGGTGCGGATGGGCTTCACGGTCGGCTGCTCCACGTTCTCGGGCGGGTGGCGCCGGAATGGCGCCCTCACCCGTGACGACGTGCGGCGGGCGCGGGGGTTGCCGGTCGGTTCGGAAAACTTCCGGGGGTTGGTGCGGCGCGCCTCCCGCAGACCGGCCGACGCCTGGTGCGCCGCCCGTCTCAGCCCACGCTGTGCAGCAGCTTCTCCACGGCCCTGACCCGTTCGCCCAGCTCCGCCAGCTGCGCGCTCATCGTCTCCTGCTGGACGGTGACCCGCTCCGCGAGCTTGCGGTACTCGGCCAGCGCCGCGGCATCCGCGCGATGCCGCTGGAGCTTGAAGTAGGAGGCCACGATCGTCGTGACCGAGGCGAAGACGATCAAGAGGATGGATATCGGGATGATGGTGCTGCCGCTCATGTAGGCGTCCCCCTAGGGTCGTTCGTCCGGTGTCGTCGCCCCGGCCCGGTCCTCCTGGAGGGCGGCGAGGACGGTGGCCACGTTCAGCTTCAGCTCGAACGGCGTGAGTTCGAAGTACTTCAGGGCCTTGCCGTCCTCGGACAGCTCCAGTCGCCCCACCACCAGACCGGCCTTCTCCAGCCGGTCCAGATGCATGTAGAGCAGCGGCCGGGACATCTCCAGCCGGCGGGCCAGCTCGCTGACGTACAGCCGTCCTTCGGCCAGCTCGGCGATCACCCGCAGTCGCTGCGCATGGCCCACGGCGGACAGCAGGGCCAGCAGCTCCTCGCTGTTCATGGCCCACCTTCTTGCCGTTCCGGACGCCCTGTCAGCGGAGGTTTTCGCATGCCGCGACGGGCTGTCAAACGAGCCCGCCACCCTCCGGCCACCACAATCTTACGGTTGACGCTTCACTAAGACACCTGTAATTCTCGACTTACATGTAAGTCCCGACTTACATATGCACCGGTGGGGGCGTCCAACGGGGGCGCGACATGACGTCGAAGGAGCTGGGCACGTGAACGTAGCTGTGGGCAGGCGGCCGGCAGGGGGCCGGACGAGGGGGGAACGGCCCGCGGGCGGGCGGCCGTTGACCGTACGGATGGCGGTCGCCAGCGCCCGGCACCCCTGGCGGGCGCTGGCCGGATGGCTGGCGTTCGTGGTGCTGTGCCTGGGGGTGGGCAGCGCGCTGGGCACCCACCGCGCCACCGCGGAGGACTACCGCGTCGGCGAGGCGGGCCGCGCCGAGACCATGGCGGCCGAGGGCCACGTGGAGCGGGCGCCGCTCGAACAGGTGCTGATCTCCGCCCGGTCCGGCCCGCTGCCGCGGACCGCGGCCGATGCGGCGGTACGGGACCTCACCGCCCGGATGCACCGGCTCCCGGAGGTGGCCGGGGTCGCCCGCCCGGTCCGCTCGGCCGACGGCCGCGCGCTGCGGGTCGCGGTGACCATGAAGGGCGCGGAGGCCGACGCCAAGGATCATGTCGCGCCGCTCGCCGCGCAGACCGCGGCGGTCCAGCGCAGCCATCCGGAGCTACGGGTGGAGGAGACCGGCAGCCCGTCGGTGTCCGTCGGCGTCGACACCCAGCGCGGCCAGGACCTGGCCCTGTCCGAAGCGCTCACGCTGCCCGTCACGCTGCTGACGCTGCTGGCGGTGTTCGGGTCCGTGCTGATGGCGGCCGTGCCGCTGCTGCTCGCGCTGACCTCGATCGCGGCCGCCATGGGCCTGTCGATGGTGGTCTCCCACGTACTTCCGGACGCCGGGGTCGGCAACAACGTCATCCTGCTCATCGGGATGGCCGTCGGCGTCGACTACACGCTCTTCTACCTCAAGCGGGAGCGCGAGGAGCGGGCCCGCGCGGGCGGCCGCCTCGGCACCGAGGCGCTGGTGGAGCTGGCCGCCGCCACCTCCGGCCGGGCGATCGTCGTCTCCGGCTTCGCGGTCGTGGTCTCCACGGCCACCCTCTACCTGGCCACCGACGTGGTCTTCTCCTCGCTCGCGACCAGCACCGTCATCGTCGTACTGGCCGCCGTGCTCAGCTCGTTGACCGCGCTGCCCGCGCTGCTGGTCAAGACCGCCGAGCGGGCCGAGCGCCGCGCGGCCCGCAGGGCACAGCGGAGCACCCGCCGGCGCCCGGCGTGTGGCCGGTGGCGGGACCGGACGACCGGCGGCGGGCGCCTGTGGAGTGCCCTGCTGCGCCCGGCCGGCCGGCGCCCGGCCGCCACCCTCTGCCTCTCCGTCCTCCTCCTGCTGGGCCTCGCCGCTCCCGCCCTGGGCATGCAGCTGCGCGTCCTCAACAAGGACAGCCACTCGCGCGAGATCCCCGCCATGCAGACCTACGACCGCCTCACCGCGGCCTTTCCCGACCTGCGCGTCCAGCACCAGATCGTGGTCCGCGCCCCCGCCGACCGGGCACCGCAAGTAGCCTCGGCCCTGCGGCAGTTGAGCGCCCGCACCGCGTCCGACCGGCTCTACGCGGAGCGCGCCACCCCGGCCCTGCGCACCTCGCGGGACCACCGCACCACCACCATGGAGCTGTCCACGCCGCACAAGGTCAGCTCACCCGAGGCACGCGCCTCCCTCGACCGGCTCCGTACGGCCTATCTGCCGGCCACCGTCGGCACGGTGCCCGGTGCGCACTTCGCGGTCAGCGGGGATGTCGCGCACGACACCGACTACCTGGCCCACCAGGACGAGAAGCTGCCCCTGGTGGTCGGTGCGCTCCTGCTGCTGACCTTCCTCATGACGGCCCTGGTCTTCCGCTCCGTCGTCATCGGCCTGCTCGGCGCCGCCCTCAACCTGCTCTCCGCGGCC
Source organism: Streptomyces sp. NPDC002446 (assembly GCF_053595675.1). NCBI lineage: Bacteria > Bacillati > Actinomycetota > Actinomycetes > Kitasatosporales > Streptomycetaceae > Streptomyces > Streptomyces sp. NPDC002446. The sequence continues at coordinate 47,871 of NZ_JBSFYC010000023.1, forward strand.
GCCGCCTTCGGCCTGGTGGTGATCTTCTTCCAGCACGGCTGGGCCAGCGCGCTGTTCGGCTTCGACACGTCCGCGACCAGCGCGATCGGCTCGCGGGTACCGCTGTTCCTCTTCGTGATCCTCTTCGGCCTGTCGATGGACTACCAGGTCTTCGTCGTCAGCCGGATACGCGAGACGGCACTGGGCGGCGTGCCGACCCGGGAGGCGGTGCTGCAGGGCATCGGCGCCTCCGCCAAGGTCGTCACCAGTGCGGCGGTGGTGATGGTGACGGTCTTCGCGAGCTTCCTGTTCCTGCACCTCGCCGAGATGAAGCAGATCGGCTTCAGTCTCGCGGCGGCCGTCCTGCTGGACGCCTTCGTCATCCGCGTCATGGTCCTGCCGTCGGCGCTGATCCTGCTGGGCCGGCGCAGCTGGTGGCCGTCCCGGCTCGGGCGCGGCGCGGAGCACGGCCGTTCCGCTCAGATCGTCGCGGCGTCGATCACGAAGCGGTAGCGCACATCGCTCGCCAGCACCCGCTCGTACGCCTCGTTGATCCGGTCGGCGCTGATCACCTCGATGTCGGCGGTCAGCCCGTGCGCACCGCAGAAGTCGAGCATCTCCTGCGTCTCGGGGATGCCGCCGATCATCGAGCCGGCCAGCGACTTGCGCCCCGGGATCAGCGCGAACGCGGCGACCGGCAGCGGCCGTTCGGGAGCGCCGACCTGCACCAGCGTGCCGTCGGTGCGCAGCAGACCGAGGTAGGCGTTGAGGTCCAGGTTGGCGGAGACGGTGTTGACGATCAGGTCGAAGGTGCCCGCCAGCGCCTCGAACGTGGCCGGGTCGGAGGTCGCGTAGTAGTGGTCCGCGCCCAGCCGCAGGCCGTCGTCCTTCTTGCGCAGCGACTGGCTCAGCACCGTGACCTCCGCGCCCATCGCATGCGCGATCTTCACGCCCATGTGGCCGAGGCCGCCGAGGCCGACGATGGCGACCTTCTTGCCGGGGCCCGCCTTCCAGTGCGCGAGCGGGGAGTACAGGGTGATCCCGGCGCACAGCAGCGGGGCCGCGGCGTCCAGCGGAATGCTGTCGGGGATGCGCAGGGCGTAGTTCTCGTCGACGACGATATGCGTGGAGTAGCCGCCGTAGGTGGGCTCGCCGTCCCGGCCGGTCGCGTTGTACGTGCCGACGTTGCCGAGCTCGCCGGTGCAGTACTGCTCCCGTCCGGCGCGGCAGTTCTCGCACTCCCGGCAGGAGTCGACGAAGCAGCCGACGCCGACGCGGTCGCCCGCCCGGTAGCGGGTGACCTCCGCGCCGACCTCGGCGACCACGCCCGCGATCTCATGGCCGGGGACGATCGGGAAGTTCCCGCCGTCGCCCCACTCGGCACGCACGGTGTGGATGTCGGAGTGGCAGATTCCGGCGTACTTGATGTCGATCAGGATGTCGTGGGCACCCAGCTCGCGGCGCGGAATCGTGATCCGCTCCAGTGGGGCCTTGGGGGCGGGTGCGGCGTACGCGGAGACAGAGGTGTGGGTCATGCCATCGAGAATCCGACGTTCCGCTTCCCGTAACCAGTGCACCCTTCAACCCAGGCACGGCATGCCTAGCACTGGCGGGACCCCCCTGCGCTGCGGTGCCGTGCGCCGCCTGCGGTGCGGGACCTCAGGACGCCGGCGATCCGTTCGCACCAGTCGCGGGTCTCCCGTTCGAACCCGAGCCCGCGCAGACATGTCAGATACGGGCCGATCCGCGCGCCACTGGCCAGGAACTCCGCCTCGTCCCGCTCGCCGCGCAGCCGTACCAGCAGCTTCTCGAAGATCTCGACCTTCGCGGCGGCGGTCCGGGCCCGCTCGTCGAGCTGCTCGATCACCGGCGCGGCGTCGATCAGGTCCACGGCCTGCACCTTCACCAGCAGATCGTCGCGGATGAAGGACGGCTTGGCGGTGGCCGCCGCGAACCGCTCCAGCTCGGCCAGGCCGTCCTCGGTGACCCGGAACAGCCGCTTGTTGGGCCGGGTTTCCTGCACCACCTGCCGCCCGGCGACCAGCCCCGCCGCCTCCAGCCTGGTCAGCTCGGCGTAGAGCTGCTGCGGCAGCGCATGCCAGAAGTTGGCGACACCGACGTCGAACGCCTTGGCCAGCTGATATCCGCTGTACTCACCGTCCAGCAGCGCCGCCAGCACCGCGTGCCTGAGAGCCATCGCCCGGCTCGCCCCTTCCCCGCTCTTTCTGTACCGCTCTTCCCATACTCAAGAATGTGACTAATCATAGTCGCGACTATGCCGTGCCGGAACAGGGGCAGGGACGGGAAGAGGCGAGAGGGGAAGCATGGCTACTGCAGAGGTGACCGCGGCGGCGAAGGCGACCGCGGAGCGGTTCAGGGCGGCGGTGGAGGCGCGCGAACTCGCCGCGGTGGAAGGGCTGCTCACCGAGGACATCCGCTTCTACAGCCCGGTGAAGTTCACGCCCTTCGAGGGGCGGCCGATGGTCCTGGGGCTGTTCGGGGTGCTGCTGCGCACCTTCGAGGACTTCCGTTACGTGGGCGAGCTGGCCGGCGGCGCGGAGACGGCGGCCGGGGCGGCGGGCGGCTCCGCCGACTCGGCGGTCCTGATCTTCCGGGCCACCGTGCACGGCAAGCAGATCCACGGGATCGATCTGCTGCAGTTCGACGAGGCGGGCCTGATCAAGGAGTTCACGGTGATGGTGCGACCGCAGTCCGCGGTGCACGCGCTGGGGGAGGCCGTGCTGTCCGGGCTGGTCGCGGACGGGCTGGTGCCGCAGCCGTAGGACGCGCGGGAACGTGACGCGAAGGGCCTCGGCGCGGCGGCCGCGGGCGTCGGCCGAGGCCCTGTCCGCGTACGGCTACACGCGCTCGGTCTGCTCCACCGAGATCGCGGCGGCCGGGCAGATGGCCGCCGCCTCGTGTACCGCGTCGTGCAGTTCGGCCGGCGGCTGGGCGTCGAGGAGGACGACGATGCCGTCCTCGTCGCGCTGGTCGAACACCTCGGGCGCCGACAGCACACAGCTTCCGGCGCCGCAGCACTTGTCCTGGTCGATGTGGATGCGCATGGTTCTCTCCGTGGTCGGTCGTCGGGCGTGTGGTCGTGGGCGTACCGGTCCGGTCACCACGCGACCGGGAGCGAGTGCACCCCGTAGATCCCCATGTCGTGCCGGAACGGGACGTCCTCGAAGGGGACGGCGAGCCGCAGGCCCGGCAGCCGGCGCAGCAGCGTCTCGACGGCGACCTGCAGCTCCACCCGGGCCAGCGGCTGACCCAGGCACTGGTGGACGCCGAAGCCGAACGCGACATGCCGGCGGGCGTCGCGGCCGACGTCGAGCCCGGCGCCGCCGGGGAAGACCTCCTCGTCGCGGTTGGCGGTGTTGAGCGTGCACAGCACGCCCTCGCCGGCGCGGATGGTGACGCCGCCGACGGCGACGTCCTCGGTCGCCACCCGCGGCAAGCCGTTGTGGACGATCGTCAGATAGCGCAGCAGCTCCTCGACCGCACCCTTGATCAGCGAAGGGTCCGTGCGCAGCCGCGCCAGCTGGTCGGGGTTGCGCAGCAGGGCGAGGGTGGACAGCGCGGTCATGTTCGCGGTGGTCTCATGGCCTGCGACCAGCAACAGCCGCCCCATGGCGGCGATTTCGTCGGCGTCGGTCTCGCCGCGGGCGATCAGCCGGCTGACGATTCCGTCGTCCGGCGCATGCCGCTTGGACTCGGCGAGTTCGCACAGATAGCGGTGCAGCTCCGCCTGCGCGGTGCGGACCTCCCCCGCCGCCGAACGGAGACTGAGCAGGATCCGGCTGCGCTCCTGGAAGAACTCGTGGTCCTCGTACGGGACACCGAGCAGCAGGCAGATGACCAGGGACGGCAGCGGCAGCGCGAACTCGGGCACGAGGTCGGCGCGGTCGCGCCCGTCGGTCATCCGGTCGAGCAGCCCATCGGCGATGCGCTGCACCTCGGGGCGCATCGCCTCCACCTTCTTGACCATGAAGTCGGAGGTGAGCATGCGGCGCGCCCGCGCGTGCTCGGGGTCGTCCTGGCGGAGGAAGGTGGGGGTGCTGGTGACCAGCTCCCGCCCGCCGGCAGTGAGGAAGGGGAACCCGGGGCGGGTGGCGTCGGCGCTGAACCGCGGATCGCCGAGGACCGCCCGTACGTCCTGATGCCGGGTCACCAGCCAACAGGAGGAGCCGTCCCACAGCGTCGCCCGGGTGACCGGCTCCTCCCGGAGGGCGCGTTCGACACCGGGCGCCGGATCGAAGGGGCAGCCGCCGGCCCGCGCGGCGGGGACGGCGAGGGCGGCGGGGCCCTCGCCCGGGCCGGCCTCGCGCTCCGCCTCGATACGTTCTGCAGTCGTCATGCCGCTGGTCCTTCCACGATCGGGATCCGGCAGGTACGACCTGCCGTGGCGAAACGGTGCGGGTGGCGCCACTCCTCGACGGGCTGTGCACGGAACGTTTGGGCCCCAACTAGTTACCTAAGTTAAGCAACTAAGTTTCGCCACGCTAACTCACGCCGAACGGGGGAGGGAAGAGCCGATCACGGCCGCCCGGAGGTTGGCTCAAACCGAGCGTGGCGGCATACGGAGCGTGCGCGGAGCATCGCGTTCCCGTGGTCGCGGGGGCCGCTAAAGTGCCTGCATGTCGGACCCCGGAAGAGACCAGGACCCCATCGCCGCACTGCAAAGAGTGCTGGCCACGCTGTCCTACCTGCTCACCCGCTCCCGGCCGCACGAACGCCAGGCGGCCCAGGCGGGCGTCACGGCGGCCCGCTCCGCTCTCTGGCTGCTGATGGCCCTGGAGGACAGCGGAGGGGTCAGCAGGGTCGGCGATCTGGCCGCCACGCTGATGGTCGAGCCCCCTCATGTCACCCGCCAGATCGGCCAGTTGGAAGCCCAGGACCTGGTCGAGCGCACCCCGGACACGCTCGACCGCCGCGCCCGCCAGGTCGCCATCACCCCGCACGGCAAGGCCGTCCTCCAGCGCCTCCAGCACACCAGCCGGGCCGGCCTCCATGAGGCCCTCGACGGCTTCGACGACGCCGACATCGCCAGCACCGTCGCCGTCCTCAACCACCTGGTCGCCTGGGCCCGCCACAAGCACGCACAGGAAGGGCGGTAGCGGGGACCCCGGGCGACGGACGGGGACCCGGGCGACGGACGGGGAGCCGGGCCGACGGAGAGGGCGGCCCGAGGCCGCCGTGCGGTGCGGTCCTCCCCGGGACTACTCGATCTCGACGCGGCCGTTGCCGCCCTGGCCGCCGTTGCCCTGGGAGTTGGGCGTCTGGTTGTCGGGGGAGGCGGCGGTGGGGGTGCCGAGGTTGCGGCGGACGGAGTCGAGGATGGTCAGGCCCTGGCCCACCAGGCCGGCGGCGATCTCGCCGAGGCCGTCGGTGCCGTTGAGGACGTTGACGTTGGCGTTGGCCAGGCCCGCGGAGGCCTCCTTGACGATCTGCGGGAGCTGGTCGATGAGCATGCGGTCCAGCGCGACCCGGTCGTACGAGGCGGCGGCCTCGGCCTGGATCTTCATGCGCTCGGCCTCGGCCATGGCCAGCAGCTTGATCCGCTCGGCCTCGGCCTCGGCGGGCTTGACGACCTCGGCGACCAGTTCCTGCTGGCGCAGCCGGGCCCGGCGCTCGGCGAGCTCGGTCTGCGCGGCGAGGACTTCCTGCTGGGCATGGGCCTGGGCGAGCGGGCCGGCCTGGGCGGCGTGGGCCTGGGCGCGGTCCACCTCGGCGGAGTACTCGGCCTGCACCACGGCGGTCTGCCGGGAGTATTCGGCCTGATTGCGCGCGGCGGCCTGCTGCGCCTCGACCGATGCCTGGGTGGCCTGGGCCTGGGCGATCTGCGCCTGGCGCTGGATGGCCGCCTTGTGCGGGGCGGACATCGCCTCGATGTAGCCGGTGTCGCCGTCGTCGATCGACTGGATCTGGAGGGAGTCGACGATCAGGCCGATCTTGGCCATCTCGGTCTTGGAGGTCTCCAGGACCTCGGTGGCCAGCTTCTGCCGCTCGGTGACGATCTCCTCGACGGTCATCGAACCGATGATGGAGCGCAGATGGCCGGCGAAGATGCGGCCGGTCAGGACCGACATCTGGTCCTGGTCGGACAGGAAGCGCTGACCGGCGTTGACGACGCTCTCGGTGTCGTTGCCGACCTTGAACGCGATCACCGCGCGGACCGTGAGGGCGATGCCCTGCCGCGTCACGCACTTCTCGGCGACCTCGGCCTCGCACATCGCCAGGGTCAGAAAGCGGACCTTGCGGAACACCGGCAGCACGAACTTGCCGTGGCCGGTCACCACTCGGAACGGCGCGCCTCCCTGTCCACGCCTGCCTCCCGAGATCAGCATGGCCTGGTCGGGGGCAGGAACGCGGTAACCGAACATCCTTCGTCTCCTCAGCCGGCGTCGCCGGCGGTGCCGGTCGACGCGTCCAACGGATCGGCCCACTCCATGACGTCGACCTGACGATGGCCACGGGACTCGATCACGAGCACGGTCGCCCCTACCGGAAGGGGCTCGTCGGACCAGGCGAGAAAGGCCTCAGAGCCACCCCTGATCCGCACCAGAACCTCACCGGGGCCGGCAGCCCCACGAGTGCCGATCAGCAGCACTCCCGTACAGCCGATCACGGCATCGTCCTGTGCCATCGGCGGCTGCCCTCCCCCGTAACGTTCCTGGAAAAACGACCATAGCGCCCCGGATGCACGGGGCCTATGGGGGGATGGCGGCGAGTTGGGAGGCCGCTCGCGGCGCCGGATCGCGGTGAGTCGCGGGCGGTCAAGGCTCTTTTCGACGCCGGTGGGAGCGCGCCGGCGGGCGGCCACCGCGCCGCCGACCTGCTGGGCGGTGGAGAGCACACCGGACGCCATCCCCACCTGCTATTGGCGGCATGCGGCCCCTGACCGAACACGCCGCGCCGCATACAAACCGGGGGTATGAGATTGCGTATTCACATGCTGTGACGGACCGTTAGCGGAGCCTGTCGTTCGGCTTTCACTACGTGCTTCGGGCAATCCAGTGTGGAGATACGGAGGGGGATTCCACCATCTGGTTCCGGATGGGCAACTGGCCCATGCTGGTACCGGAGTTCGGCAAGCAGAAGGAGCCCGTCTGCGTCCTCGGCGACCAGCGCGTCACTCACCACCGGCCGATCCACGCCGGCGGCCGGCTGTGGTTCGCGACCACCGTCCGCGATATCCGCGACATCGGCCGGCACGAGCTCTTCGAGAGGGAACACCGGGTGACGTCCGAGGACGGAGAACCCGTCTGCACCGTCGTCGACCAGATGATCTCCCGCGGCTCGGCCGCGCCGAAGGAGTAAGGGCCATGACTGTCCAGGTCGACTACGACACGGTGCCCGTCGGAATGCCGCTGGCCGCCCGGGAATTCCAGCTGCTGCCGGTCAACGAAATCATGTACTGCGGCGCCTCACTCGACTTCGCCGGCGTCCACTGGAACCCGCGTGTCGCGCGTTCCGTGGAAATGGATCATATCGTCGCGCACGGCCCGCTCACCGCGGCCAAGGCGCTCAGCCTGATCCACGAATGGACCGGAGATCCCGGCGCAGTCGTGGCCCAGCACGCCCGTTTCCACCGGCCGGTGCTGATACCGGACGACGGAGTGGGCGCCCGCTACCGCATCCATGGCACCGTCACCGAGAAACTGGCGGACCGGCGGGTCGTGGTCGAATTGACCGCGGTATCCCCGCAGGACGAGGAATTGGCCACCGTACGCGCGGTAGTGCAACTCGCGTGAATGCCCCAGAGACCCCAAGGAGCTCACCCATGCGCACGCTGCTCGTCGACAACCATGATTCCTACACCTTCAACCTCTTCCAGCTCATAGCCGAGGTCAACGGCGTCGATCCGGTGGTCGTCACCAACGACACCCCGATGCTGGGGACCTTCCGTCAGAGCGGCTTCGACAACATCGTCATCTCCCCGGGCCCCGGCCGCCCGCAGGAGGCCCGCGACCTCGGCCACATACCCGGCCTGCTGCGCCACACCGATCTGCCGGTCCTCGGCGTCTGCCTCGGCCACCAGGCCATCGCCCACGCGGCCGGCGCCGCCGTGATCCCCGCGCCGCGCCCCCGCCACGGCCACCTGGCCCGCATCACCCACGACGGCGACCCCCTCTTCGCCTCGATGCCCGCGGAGTTCACCGCCGTGCGCTACCACTCGCTGTGCGTCCAGGAGCCGCTCCCGCCGGAGCTGGAGGTCCTCGCCCGCGCCGACGACGGAGTGATCATGGCGCTCCGGCACCGGGACCTGCCGCGCTGGGGCGTCCAGTTCCACCCCGAGTCCATCGCCTCCGCCTACGGCCGCGAGCTCCTCACGAACTTCCGCGATCTGACCCGCGAGGCGTCGGGCGCGGCCCGGCGCACCGGCCGTACGGCCCCCACGACCCGGCACCCCGCGACCCCCGCCCGCCGTCCGGCCGACGCCCCCGCCCTCCGGCTGACCACCACCGCCCTGCCGAGAGCCATCGACACCGAAGCCGCCTTCACCACCCTCTACGCCGGGGCCCCGCACTGCTTCTGGCTCGACAGCAGCCGCGTCGAGGAGGGCCTGTCCCGCTTCTCCTTCCTGGGCGACGCCACCGGCCCGCTCAGCGAGATCCTCACCTACCGGCTGTCCGCCGGCGCGGTGAAGGTGCAGGACGCGCACGGGCTGCGCCTGGAGAGCGGCTCCATCTTCGAGGTCCTCGACGCCCGTCTGCGCCGGCGCCGCCTCGACGCCGCCCCCGACCTGCCCTTCGACCTCACCGGCGGCTATGTCGGCTACTTCGGCTACGAGCTCAAGGCCGACTGCGGCGCCGCCAAGCGGCACACCGCGGACACCCCCGACGCCACCTGGATGTTCGCGGACCGTCTGATCGCGGTCGACCACCTGGAGGAGCGCACCCATGTGATCGCGGTGCACACCGACGACGAGCGCGCAGCCATCGACGCCAAGGAGTGGGTGGAGGCCACCGCCGAACGCCTCACCGCGCTCGGGCCCCGCCCCGACGACGGCGTCACCGACCGGCGGCCCGCCGATCAGGCCCCCGACGCGGCCCCCTTCCTCGTCCGGGACCGCGAGCGCTACCTCGCCGACATCCAGGAGTGCCGCCGCCAGCTGGTGCGCGGCGAGAGCTACGAGATCTGCCTGACCGACAAGCTGCGGCTGCCGTTCGCCGAGGACGACCTGGCGTTCTACCGCCGGCTGCGCCGCGCCAACCCCGCCCCGTACTCCGCGCTGCTGCGCCTGGGCGAGGTCACCGTCTTCAGCTCCTCGCCCGAACGGTTTCTGCGCATCGACCGTGACGGCACCGTCGAGAGCAAGCCCATCAAGGGCACCGCACCGCGCGACCCCGACCCGGTACGCGACCGGGCGCTCGCCGAGGAGCTCGCCGCCGGCGCCAAGACCCAGGCCGAGAACCTGATGATCGTGGACCTGCTGCGCAACGACCTCGGCCAGGTCTGCGAGATCGGCAGCGTCACCGTCGACCGCTATATGGCCGTCGAGTCCTACGCCACCGTCCACCAGCTCGTCTCCACCATCCAGGGCCGGCTCAGCCCCACCGTCAGCGCGGTCGACTGCGTACGCCACTGCTTCCCCGGCGGCTCGATGACCGGCGCGCCCAAGCTCCGCACCATGGAGATCATCGACCGTCTGGAGACCGAGGCCCGCGGCATCTACTCCGGTTCGCTCGGCTACTTCGGACTCTCCGGCGGCACCGACCTCAACATCGTCATCCGCACCGCGGTCCGCAACGGCGACGCGCTGACCATCGGCGCGGGCGGCGCGATCGTCCTCGACTCCGACCCCGAGGACGAGTACGACGAGATGCTCCTCAAGGCCGCCGCCCCGCTGCGCGCCTGGCAGGCCGGGCGGTGAACCAGCGCCTGCGCTGGGACGACGCGGCGGCCGCCCTGCGCCCCGCCGGGCCGCCCGGCACCGTCCACGCCATCGACTCCTGGCTCAGCGCGGAGGGCAGGGTCCGCGGGCTGCCGCTGCACAACCGACGGTTCGCCGCCGCCTGCCAGGCCCTCGGCGGCCCCCCGCAGCCGCAGGTCGCCGCCTTCTTCCGGGCGGCCGCGGCCCGGGTCCCGACGACCGGCACATGGTTCCCGCGCGTCGAACTCGCCGCGGAGGAAGGGGAGTTGTCGCTCCGGCTGTGGATCCGTCCGGCGCCCGCACTCGGCGAGAGCGTACGGCTGTGGACCGCCGACGGTCCCGACCGCCGCGCCCGCCCCGACATCAAGGGCCTCGACCTCGACCGGCTCACCGCCCTGCGGCAGCGGGCCATGGCGGCCGGCGGAGACGAGGCGCTGCTGCTGGACGGGGCCGGCCGGATCGTGGAGGGGTCGACGACCAGCCTGATGTGGTGGCGCGACGACACCCTGTGCACTCCGCCCGCCACGCCCCGGCGGCTCGCCTCCGTCACCCGCGAGCTGCTCCTGGCCGTCGCCGCCGCCCAGGGGGTCCGCACGGCCCACGAGACCCCCACACCACGAGAACTCGACGGGCTCGAAGTCTGGGCCGTCAACGCACTGCACGGCATCCGCCCCGTGACGCAATGGACATCTGCGCAGGTCAGCGCCGGACCGGCGGTCCGCGCCGCGCGCTGGCGCGGCCATCTGAGCCGTCTGGCGCAGCCCGTCCCCACCGCCCTCTCGACCAGGAGGTCCGACCATGCCCGCGACACCCGCGACACCCGCCAGCCGACCCCAGCCGAGCGATCAGGCGCCACCGGCCTTCGAGCGTGATCTGCTGCACCAGCTCACCAAGCGCTGGGGCAAGCGGGTCGCCGTCAAGAAGGACGAACTCGACCTCGACGGCCACTTCGACCCCGAACTCCCCGACTTCCCCGAGCATTTAGTGCCGCTGCTCGCCCTCCCCGGGAGGAAGCCCCTGGACGCCGACGCCCGGCGCCAGATCCTCTCCGCCTCCTGGATCGCCTACAACGCCAAGACCACCGCGATCGAGGACGAGGTCATCCTGCCCGCCTGCCGGCTGATGCTGCACGAGCGGATCCCCGTACGGAAGGACGAGGCGGCCGTCACCGCCCTGCACCAGACGATCATCGACGAGCACTACCACATCCTGATGTGCCAGAACGCGGCCTCGGTCACCCGCCGCCGCCGCGGTCTGACCGGCCTCACCTTCGACCCGCGGGACTGGTCGGTGGTGCGGGCGCTGCGGGAGCGCCGCCGCGAGCTGACCGGCCCGGCCCGCGACCTGGTGGAGATCGCCTTCGCGCTGGCCGCGGAGACCACCATCAACGCGTTCCTGTCCACCATCTCCACCGAGTACGGCATCCAGCCGATGAACCGCATCACCGTCGACCTGCACCGCCGGGACGAGAGCGGCCACGCGGTGGTCTTCCGCGAGCTGGCGGTCTCCCTCTACGGCGAACTGGCCGCGGACCAGCGCGAACTGTTCAAGGACGCGCTGGTGCAGGGCTTGGACGCCTTCCGGGCGCCGGACTTCGACCCCTGGGTCGGTGTGGCGGCCGCCGGCGGGATGGACGTCACCGCAGACGAACTGCGCAGCGCGGCCGCGAACCGCCCGGCCGCACCCCGGGACACCGGCCCGCTCCAGACCCTGCTGGCCGACCTGGGCCTCGCCGAGGAACTGGCCCCGGCCCTGGCCGCCCCTTCCGCACCCGCGCAGAGGGCACGAACGAGATCATGCGGCTGATCATCGCGCGGGGGGTGGTGGGGGCGGCCGCGTGAGCGGGCGCGCCGGTCTCCGGCCGACGAGGGGGCGCCGAGGGGGCGGCGAGGGGCGGCCAGGGCGTATGGGTGTCGCGTCAGGCCGCCGGTCGTGTCCTCAGCGCCCCCCGCCGTCGAGGGCGGCGACCTCGCGTACGGCCGCGGCGACGGCCGGGAAGTCCTTCCTGAGGATCGCACCGTGGTTGCTGGCGACCTTCGCGCTGAGCCGGATGTTCGGGTTGCGCGCAAACACCGGGTCGAGACCGGCGCGAATGCGTTCCTGCTCATCACCCTTGCTTCCGAAGGACCTCCCCGAAGCAAGCACATACCGCACCGGGACGGTGATGCTGTCCAGGACGGGGCCCAGCTCGCGCTCGCGGGAGAGCTTGCCGACCTCGATGTTGCTGTTCGCCATCTGCTCGACGGTCATCCGCGGGGTCAGGCCCGTCGGGCGCAGCAGCGGCAGGAACCAGCCCATCCGCTTGAAGAACGTGCGGATCCCCTGCTCCATCTCCTCGGTGAGCCAGTCGTACGGCTGGGCGCCGTCGACCAGGACCGCGCCCAGGCAACGGCCGGGATTGCGGCTGGCCCAGTGCGCCCCGACGTACGCCCCGTAGGACCAGCCCACCACCAGCGCCCGGTCCACACCCCGGGCCGCGAGAACGGCATCGACGTCCCGGACGGCCGCCTCGAAGGAGTAGTCCGCCGAACGCTGCGACTTCCTGCCGCGGGCCCGCTCGTCGTAGGTGATGTGCCGCCACCCCGTCCCCAGGTCGCCGATGACCCGCCGCCAGTACCCCTGCGTGGCGAAGTGGCCGTTGAGGTAGACCACCGGGATCCCGGGACCGCCGGTGTCGGTGACGGCCAGGGCGGTGTCGTCGACCGGCACCATGCCGCTCCACGTGGCGCTGGTCGGGGAAGTGCTGGTCTTCGTCATGTGTTCCTCCTGGTCGTGTGGGGTGTCTTGCGCGGCCGGGCAGTCCTGGTCCTGCTCCGTCAGAGGCTGCGGGCGGTGATGTCGCCGTGGGAGGTGGTGGCGCGGATGTCGAGTTCGGCGGTGCCGTCGTTCTTGAGGGCGTTGCTGACGCGGCCGTAGGCGGTGCCGGCGTCCAGGGCGGCCGAGACGCCGGCGGCGGCGCCGACCGAGATGTTGCCGGACTGGGTGCGGAGCACGACCGTGCCGCGCACGGCCTCGGTGATCCGGATGTCGCCCCTTGCGGTGCTGATCTCCGCGGGGCCGCCCAGCAGGCCGACCTCGACGTCGCCGTCGGTCGCGGTGAGGCGGACGCTCGCGGCCTCGTCGATCTTGATCTGGCGGTACGCGCCGTCGAAGGCGACGTCGCCGAGGCGTCCGACGCCGCGGAGCTCGGCGCAGGCGGCCTTGCCCTCGATGCGGGAGCCGGCGGGCAACTGGACGGTGATCTCCACGGATCCGGAGGGGCCGAAGAGCTGGTTGTTGGGGGTCGGGGCCGTGATCCGCAGGACGCCGTCGGCGTAGGCGACCGCGGTCTGCTCGGCGGCCTTGGTGTCGCGGCTCTTGGCGGGGTTGGTGGGCCGGATCTCGACGGTGGTGTCGGCGCGGTCCGCGGCGATGAGCTGGACGCGTCCGGCGGGGAAGTCCAGGACGGCGGAGATCGGGGCGGGGGTGTCGAACTTCTGCATGGTGTTCTCCGTGGTCGTTTGATTGGCCGTTCGGTTGGCCGTTCGTTGTTTCTGACTCCAGAAACGCTACGTTGCTTTCCAGAATCCGACAACGACTTTGTTGCGTAGGATCGGCATTCATGCAGGTCAAAGCAGCAAAACTGTTGCAACGAGTGTGAACGTAACGCAACGAGAATCGCTCGACTCATTGCAATGACTGAGAAGTGAACGCTATGATGGGGGCTCAGGAACCGACCGCCACGAAAGATCACCCAGGATCACCAAGGAGACCGCAATGCCGGGAGGCAGGCTCACCCAGTCCGAACGCCAGCAGATCGCGCTGGGGCTGGCCGACAGCCTCCCCTACGCCGAGATCGCCCGACGCCTCGACCGTCCGACCTCGACGATCACGCGTGAGGTGATGCGCAACGGCGGCCCCACCGCCTACCGCGCCGACCTGGCCCACCGCGCCACCGAACGCCGCGCCCGCCGGCGCGGGCCCGCCCCCTCCCGGGGGCCGCAGTCGGCCCCGCAGCCGCATGGGCGCGACGCCGAGGCCGTGGCCGAGTACGAGGAGGCGTTCACCACCCTCCTGATGGGGCAGGGCATGCCCAAGATGACGGCTCGGGTGCTGACCTGCCTCTTCATTGCCGACGCGGGCAGCCTCACCGCGTCCGAACTCGTCCAGCACCTCCAGGTCAGCCCTGCGTCCGTCTCCAAGGCGATCGCGGTCCTCGAAGGGCAGGGCCTCATCCGCCGGGAACGCGACGAACGCCGCCGCGACCGCTACTTCGTCGACGACGACGTCTGGTACCAGTCGACGATCGACAGCGCCCGCGGCATCGCCCAGGTCGCCGAGACCGCACGGCAGGGCGTCGGCGTCCTCGGCCGCGGCAGCCCGGCCGCCGTCCGCCTGGAGAACATCGCCCGCTTCAGCGACTTCATCAGCGAGAGCATCCTCCGCGCCACGGAGCAGGCCCGCGAGGTCCTCTACGCCAAACCCGAAACCACCTCGAACGACACCGCAGCCCCGCCACGTCCGGACCACGGGTAGGCGGCCGCACGAACCTACGCACCTACGCACCTACGAACCTAGAGGCTCTAGGTAATCCTTACCTAGGGGTGCTAGGTTTCCACCTAGAGGCTCTAGGTAGGTGTAAGTATTCCCAGGTGGGAGGTGACGACCCGTGGTCCGTGCCGGTCTCAACGCGGCCAAACTCACGGAGGCGGCCGCGCAGATGGCGGACGAGGTCGGGCTGGAGAACGTCACGGTCTCCGCGCTCGCGCGCCGCGTCGGCGTGAAGGACGCCAGCCTGTACTCGCATGTGAAGAACCTGCGGGACCTGCGCGTACGGATCGCGCTGCTCGGCGGCGAGGAGATGACCGGCCGCATCGCCGAGGCGGTGGCCGGCCGGTCGGGCAAGGAGGCGCTGGTCGCCTTCGCCGACGCCTACCGCCAGTACGCGCTCGAACATCCCGGCCGCTACGCCGCGGGCCAGATGCGTCTCGAACCGGAGGAGGTCGCGGACTCCGTCGGCCTGCGCCGCAGCATCGAGCTGACCTACGGCATGCTCCGCGCCTACGGCCTGACGGAGCCGGACCTGACCGACGCCGGCCGCCTGCTGCGCGCCACCTTCCACGGCTACATCCACCTGGAGCTCAGCGGGGGGTTCGGTCACCCCCGTGCCGTCCAGGACTCCTGGTCGCGCTCGCTCGACGCGCTCCATGTGCTCCTGGAGAACTGGCCGTCCCGACCCGATGGGAACACGTGATGAACGCTCCCCAGACCGGCATGCTCAAGGTGCCCGGCGCCACCCTCCACTACGAGACGCGCGGCAGCGGCCCGGTCCTGCTGCTCATACCCGGCGGCTCCGCCGACGCCGGCCTGTACGCAGGCATGGCCCCGGACCTCGCGACCCGTCACACCGTGGTCTCCTACGACCCTCGGGGCCTGTCCCGCAGCCCGCTCGACGGCCCCCTCGCCGACCAGAGCGTCGAGGTGTGGAGCGACGACGCCCGCCGGCTGCTCGACCTCCTCGCCCCGGACGACGAAGCCTCCGTCCTCGGCTGCAGCTCCGGCGCCATCGTCGCCGTCGACCTCCTGGCCCGGCACCCCGGCCGACTGCGCAAGGTGGTGGCCCACGAGCCCCCGCTCCTGCAGCTTCTGGAGGACCCCGCCCCGCACATGGCGCTCTTCGCCGAGGTCCGCGAGGTCTTCCGCACCGAAGGGGTGGCCGCCGCGATGATCCGCTTCAGCGAAGCCCTGGGCGCCGAGCCGTCGGAACCGTCATCGGAGCGGCCGGCCGGGCAGCCGGAGCGGCGGGCGTCGGAACCGTCATCGGACGAGCCGTCGAAGCGCCCGACGGACCTGCCGCCCGAAATCCAGGAGATGTCGGCCCGGATGCACGCCAACCTCCCCGTCTTCCTGGACCACATGCTCTGCCCCTTCTCCTCGACCACACCGGACCTCGCCGCACTCCGCACCGCCGCCCACAAACTGGTCCCGGCGGCCGGCCGAGACTCCCGCGGGCAGGTACCCATCTACGGCCCCGTCTCCCGCCTCGCGGGACTGCTCGGCTCGGAACTCGTCGAGTTCCCCGGCGGCCACCTCGGAGCCGTCGAGTCCCCTAAGGAGTTCGCGAAGCAGCTTCTGGAGGTTCTGGGGGACTGAACCGCCGTACCGCGCTCTGCCCTTGCCGGGCGCGAGCAGGGGCGCCGTCGCCGTCGTCGGCGTCTTCCGATGCGGGCAGCCGCCCGAGCCTGCTGTCCGCGATCCGCAGGGCGTCGTCGAGGGCCATCGTGGTCCGCTTGAGCGTGACGCGGAGGGTGAGCGGCCCCGCCATGTGGTCGTCCAGCACGTCTTCCGCGTCGGCGAGTGCGGCGGCGCCGTCGCGCATCTGCTCGGCCTCCATCTGGTCGGCCTTCCGGGACAGGTAACTGCCGCGGTCATCCGTGCTCAGGAAGCACGGCTGTCCCGAGGCCGTCTCCCACGGCAGCAGGCGCAGCTTGGAGCCGGGGCGCTGGGGGTTGTCCGGGTCGTAGGTCATCGCGCGACCACCAGGGTCCGGCGCCGAGCCTGCTGGGCGCGGCGTTCCCGCCATTCTTCGGGTGTCAGCGCATAGGGGCGGATGAGGTGCGTGTCCTCGCCGCGGTACAGCGTCTCGGCGCTGCGGAAGACCGGGGGAAGGGGCGGGGGCAGGGGCGCGGGCAGGGGCGCGCGGTGGCGGCCCCTGGCGGGAATCAGCAGACCCAGCAGCGCGCAGAAGGATCGGGCGATAACTTTGCCCATGTCGTCAACCTCCAGGGGGTTGGTGGCCATGCCCCCGGGCCGTCGCGAGCGGTCGCGGGGGTCATTGCCGTGCAGCCTCCACTGTCAGTGACGGCGAGTAGCCTCGCTAGTACTCAGAGTGTGACAAGCCTTTTCGCACAAGGGAGTTGACGAGTGGGCACTACGTACGGGGACTGGCTGCGGGCCCAGCGAGAGGCGGCCGGGCTGACGCAGCAGCAGTTGGCGGACGCGGCGATGATGACGCGCTCGCACATCGCACACATCGAGGCGGGGCGACGGATCCCGTCCAGGGAGGACGCGCGGCGGCTGGACAAGGTGCTGAACACGGGGGATGTGCTGAGCAGCTTCTTGCCGCAGGACGACAAGACAATCGCCGACTACTTCGAAGCGGCGCGGCAGCTTGAGCAACAGGCGACGATGCTCCACGAGTTCGCACTGTCCTACGTGCCGGGAATCCTGCAGACGCGAGGTTACGCAACTGCGGTTCTGGGGGCTGGCTTCCCTCCCCGGAGCGACGAGGAATGTGACAAGCACGTCGTCACACGCCTGGAGCGCGCCAAGATTCTCACCAACCCGGTAACGCCTGTGGTGTGGGCACTGCTTGATGAAGCCGTGCTGCGTCGCCCTATGGGTGGCCCGGAGGTAATGGCGGAACAGCTGATGCACATCGTGGGACTGGCCGAGGACAAGCGTGTCCGCGTCCATGTGATGCCGTTCGGTGTGGGCGTCTATCCGCTTTTGCAGAGCATGCTGACGCTCATGTGGTTCGAGGATCAGCCCCCGGTGGCCTACTCCGAGGGTCAGGCCATCGGCAAGGTGCATGACTCTCCTGCCGTGGTCCAACGGCTGCAGAGCGTCTACGCTCTCGCACTGGGCGAAGCGTTGTCGACGAAGGAGTCAATCGCCCTGATGAGGGCGACAGCGAGGGAATTCGGACACCATGACTGAGCACACCATCACCGATACTTCCGGGCTGAGCGGTTGGCGCAAGTCATCACACAGCGGATCCGAATCCGGCAGCTGCGTCGAGGTCCTGGACGGCCACCCCGCCGGCATACCCGTCCGCGACTCCAAGAGCCCGGACGGCCCGGCCGTCGTGTTCCCGGTTGAGGCCTGGGGCGCCTTCATTGCGGGGATCAAAGCTGCTCGCTGACCGCCGGGTGGCGGGTGATCAGGGGAAGGGCAGGGGCTCGGCCCGGTGGGCGGCGGGGCGGGGGCCGAAGATGCGGCGGTCGGTCTCCGTGATCGCGACATCGTGGATGCCGGCCTCGCGGCGGCGCATCAGGCCCTGCTCGTCGAACTCCCACAGTTCGTTGCCGTGGCTGCGCCACCACTGGCCGTCGGCGTCGCGGCTCTCGTACTGGAAGCGCACCGCGATGCGGTTGCCGCTGTACGACCAGAGCTCCTTGCGCAGCGCGTAGTCCAGCTCGCGGGCCCACTTCCGGCGGAGGAAGGCGACGATCTCGTCGCGGCCGGTGAGGAAGGTGTCGCGGTTCCGCCATATCGAGTCCTCGGTGTAGGCGAGGGCGACGCGCTCGGGATCGCGGGTGTTCCAGGCGTCCTCGGCGGCCTGCACCTTCTGGAGTGCGCTCTGCTCGTCGAACGGGGGGAGGGGTGGGCGTGGTGCCATGGTGGGCTCCCTGTGGGGCAAGGCGGGACGGGTAAGACGGGACGGGCAAGGCGGGACGATGGAGAACGGTCGTTCTCCTTGGTGTGGGCTAGTGTAGAGAACGCCCGTTCTCTTGCAAAGTCACGGAAGTGCCATGGACCTCGAAGAAGCCCGTACGCGGATACTCGACGCCGCGGAGAAGCTGTTCTACGAGCGTGGGATCCAGGCCGTCGGCATGGATGAGCTCCGGGCCGCCGCCGGGGTGTCGCTCAAGCGTCTCTACCAGTGCTTTCCCGCCAAGCATGACCTCGTGGAGGCCTGTCTGCGGCGACGTGACGAGCGGTGGCGCACCTCGCTCGCCGGGTACGTCGGCGAGCAGGGCAGGCATGCCGAAGACGGCGAGGCACGGGCGCTCGCCGTCTTCGACTGGCTGCACACGTGGTTCGCGGAGCCGGATTTCCGTGGGTGCGCGTTCCTCAATGCGTTCGGGGAGCTGGGGGCGACCTCGGAGGGGGTCGGCCGCGTCGCCCGGGAGCACAAGCGCGCGCTGCTGGCGTATCTGACCGAGCTGGTCGAGGGGGGCGAGGCGGGCGAGGCGGGCGGCCCGGTACGTCAACCGGGCGTCGTTGCGGCGCAGTTGGCGCTGCTGGTCGACGGTGCGATCAGTGCCGCGGCCGTCATGGGCGATCCGGACGCTGCCCGGAATGCACGCGCGGCGGCCGCGGCACTGCTGGCCGCGGGCTAGCGCGGAGTCCTGGCCAGGGCCTTTCCGGCCCTGACCCACCGGACAGGCCCTAGCCCAGCACCCGCTCCAGCGCCCCCAGCGCCGACGCCAGTTCCTCGCCCGTGATGGTCAGCGGCGGGGCGAGCCGGATCGTCGAGCCATGGGTGTCCTTGACCAGGACGCCCTCCTTCAGCAGGCGTTCGCTGATCTCGCGGCCGGTGCCGAGGGCGGGGTCGACGTCGACGCCGGCCCACAGGCCGCGGGCGCGGAAGCCGGTGACGCCCTTGCCGGTCAGCGCGGCCAGGCCGGTGCGCAGCTGCTCGCCCAGGTCGGCGGCGCGGCGCTGGAACTCGCCGGTGGCCAGCAGGTCGACGACGGCCGAACCGACCGCCGCCGCCAGCGGGTTGCCGCCGAACGTCGAGCCGTGCTGGCCGGGGCCCAGTACGCCGAGCACCTCGCGGCGGGCGACGACCGCGGAGACCGGGACGATGCCGCCGCCGAGCGCCTTGCCGAGCAGCAGGACGTCGGGCACGACGGACTCGTGCTCGACGGCCAGGGTGGTGCCGGTGCGGCCCAGACCGGACTGGATCTCGTCGGCGATGAGCAGGCACCCGGCCCGCCGGGTCAGCTCGCGGACGCCGGTGAGGTAGCCGTCGTCGGGGATGAGCACGCCCGCCTCGCCCTGGATGGGCTCGATGAGTACGGCGGCCGTGGTCTCGTCGACGGCGGCTTCCAGCGCGGCGAGATCGTTGTAGGGGACGGTGCGGAAGCCGGGGGCGAAGGGGCCGAAGCCGGCCCGGGCGGTCTCGTCGTCGGAGAAGCCGACGATCGTGGTCGTACGGCCGTGGAAGTTGCCGCCGGCCACCACGATCGTCGCCCGGTCCGCGGGGACGCCCTTGATGTCGTACGCCCACTTGCGGGCGACCTTGATGCCGCTCTCCACCGCCTCGGCGCCGGTGTTCATCGGCAGCACCATGTCCATGCCGGTCAGCTCGGCGAGGCCCTCGGCGAAGCCGGCGAGACGGTCGTTGTGGAAGGCGCGGGAGGTCAGGGTGAGCTGGTCGAGCTGGCGGTGTGCGGCCTCGATGAGGTCCGGGTGGCGGTGGCCGAAATTGAGCGCCGAGTAGCCGGCCAGCATGTCGAGGTAGCGGCGGCCCTCGACGTCCTCGACCCAGACGCCCTCGGCGCGCGCGACGACCACGGGCAGCGGGTGGTAGTTGTGCGCCAGGACCGGGCGCTCGGCCTGGATCAGCTCGGCGGACGAACGGGGCGCGACGACGGAGACGGTGCGGGCGGGAGCGGTCATGGACGGATCTCCTGGGTGCAGCACTTGATGTCGCCGCCGGCCTTGTGGAACTCCGACAGGTCGACGGGGACGGGGACATAACCACGGGCGGTGAGCTGGTCGATCAGGCCGGTGGCCGACGGGGAGATGAAGACATGGCGGCCGTCGGAGACGGAGTTGAGGCCGAAGGCCATGGCGTCGTCCCGGGTCGCGGTCACCGCCTCGGGAAAGAGCCGCGCGAGCACTTCACGGGAGCCGGGCGAGAACGCCTCGGGGTAGTAGGCGATGTTCGTCTCGCCGTCGTCCCTGCCGAGGACGCAGAGCGCGGTGTCCAGGTGGTAGAAGTGCGGGTCCACCAGCTGGAGGCTGATGGTCGGTACGCCGAAGAACTCCTGCGCCTCCCGATGGGCCTCCCGCGACGTGCGAAAGCCCGTGCCGGCCAGCAGATAGCGGCCCGCCGGGACCAGATCGCCCTCGCCCTCGCACACCGACTCCGGCCGGTAGACGTCGAATCCGGCGGACTTGAACCAGGTCTCGTACGCGGGGGACTCCGGACGGCGCTCGGGCGAGTGGAAGTGGGAGCCGAAGACCCGGCCCTCCATCACGACCGCCGAGTTCGCCGCGAACACCATGTCCGGCAGGCCCGGCACCGGCGGCAGGGACTCCACCGTGTGCCCGTACTCCAGGTAGGTCTCGATCAGCGTCGTCCACTGGCGTCTGGCGAGCTCCCTGTCGACCGGTACGTCCGCGCGCATCCAGGGGTTGATGGCGTAGCGCACGTCGAAGTGCCGGGGCTCGCAGACCAGATAGCGCCGGGGGCTCGGCGCACGGTTCGTCGGCACAGAAGTATCCCTCCGCTTCCTCATGGGACAGGCGGGGACGACCAGCTGTCACTGATCGTCACCCGCGGTGCGCTCCACGGTAAGAAGGGACGCTTTCCGGTCACAAGTAACGAATGCTGCTTATTCGCGCAGGAATGCTGCGCAGAGAGGGCCGCTAGCGCCGGTTTGCTGCGCCGTCGTCGGTCGAGGACCGGCGTGCGCCGGCCTCCGGGCTCTCCGGCAGCAGATGGGACAGCACCATGTAACTGATCGTCTTGCGGATGAAGGGCTCGGTGCGGATCCGCTCCAGCACCTCCTCGAAGTGCTCGACATCGGTCGCCCGTACGTGCAGCAGCGCGTCGGCGCCGCCGGTGACGGTCATCGCCGCCGCGATCTCCGGATGGTTGCGCACCACCTCCGCGAGCCGCCGGGGCGGCGCCGCGCTGTCGCAGTACACCTCGACATACGCCTCGGTGAGCCACCCCAGCGCGGCCGGCCGCACGGTCGCGGTGAACCCCGTGATCACGTTGGTCTCCCGCAGCCGGTCAACCCGCCGCTTGACCGCGGTGGACGACAGTCCGACGGCCGCCCCGATCTCCGCGAAACTCGCCCGTGCGTTGTCGATCAGCGCCGCCACGATCTTGCGGTCGAGTGCGTCGAAGGGTGCGGCCTTGCTGGTCACTGGGGCTCCTGATCCATCCCGGTCCCGCTCCGGCGCGGGTGCCTCAGGGTAGGGATACCAGGCGCCGGGGCGGGGGAGGGAACGGCGGCCCGCCCGCTACCGCGGCTCCACGCGCTGGATCTTCGCGCGGCGTACGACCTCGGGGCCGAGCTCCGCCGCGCGGGCCACCAGGGCCGGGCCGTCCCAGTCCGGCGGCCAGCCGTGCCACAGGCGCAGTCTGCCGCCCACGACGACCGCGGCGATCTGATCGCGGTTCGCCAGGCGGACGAGCTCCCAGCGCAGGTCGTAGGAGGGCGTGAGCTCGGGGACGGCGATGTTGACGACGAGGAAGTCGGCGGCCTTGCCGACCGCGATCTCGCCGGTCACCTTGCCCAGCCCGAGCGCATCGGCGCTGCGCGAGGTCGCATGCTCCAGCCACAGCCGCCCGCCCCCGCACACCGAGTCGCCCGCGGCCATGCCGTACGCCAGCCGCTGCGCGGTCTCCCCCGCGTCGATCAGCCGGAAGCCGTCGCCGCGGGTGCCGTCGGTGCCCATGCCGAACCGCACGCCCATCGCGGCCAGCATGGTCGCGTGCGCGACGCCGTTGCCCTTCCAGGCGCTGGCCACCGGGTTGTAGCTGATGGCGGCGCCGGTGTCGGCCAGCAGCCGCATCTCCGCGGGGGTCAGCAGGGTGGCGTGCGCACCGAGGGTGTGCGGGCCGAGTGCGCCGATGTGGTGCAGATGGCCGAGGGGGCGGCGGCCGACGCTCTTCAACGAGCGTTCCACGGAGGCGAGATGCTCGTTGACGTGGATCTGCAGCACCGCGCCGGCCTCGGCGCACAGGTCGGCGGCCTTCTTGATGACGTCCGCGGGCGCGTCCTCGGGGACGGCGATCGCCAGCGAGGGGTGGATCAGCGGATGGCCGTCCCAGCGCTCCAGGTGCTCCGGACCGCCGCTGCCGGAGGAGACGATCTTGGCCAGTACGCAGCGGATGCCGGCTTCCTCCGTGCCCTTCGCCAGCGCCCGGACGTCGACGGGCGCCCGGGTCCCGGCGTCGGCGACGGTGGTGAAGCCGCCGCGCAGCGCCTCCAGTGCGGCGAGTTTCGCCGAGACGTAGGCGCTCTCCTCGTCCAGCGCGTGCTCCAGCGGTTCCCAGATCGTCTTGAAGATCTCCGACGGCTGGCCGAACGACTGGGCCTTGCCGAAGCTCTGCGTCAGATGGTGGTGCGCGTCCACGAAGCCCGGCATCAGCAGATGGCCGTCCAGGCGCACCGGGCGAAGGCCTGGGTGTGCGGCGATCAGCTGCTCCGCCGGACCGATGCTGCGGAACTTCCCGTCGTCCACGAGCACGGCCCGGCCCCGCACCGGCCCGTCCGGCAGGAGCAGCAGCTCGGGTACGAGCAGCTGCCGTGCGCCGCGGAAGTGCGCGGGGCGCGGCCCGCCGCCCGGTCCGTTCTTCTCCACGGCGTCGTACGGGGCGGCGGCCTGCGCCGTGCCCGTACCGCCGAGCCCCGAGGCGCCGACGACCCCGCCCACACCGGCCAGAAAGCCCCGCCGGCCGAAGCCGCCCTGCTGTTCGTTCGCCAACCCGCTCGCCTGCTTCCCGTACTTGGGTACTCGCGTACCGCTCGCCGATCCGTCCCCGGGGTGGCCTGACCTTAGGGGTACCCCAGAATTGGAACAAGGGTTCCGGCATGCGGGATTCTTCTGGGGGTGGTGGGTGGCGAACAGTGCGCGGCAGCCGGGCGCGTGGGCCGCCCCGTCTGCGGTGATCACCCCGTGCAATCCTGGTTTGTCGTGGATCTGCCGCACGGACGGTGGACGGACGTGCGGCGAAGACGAGGGGCCCGATGAGACTCTGCTTCCTGGTGGAGGAGCAGTACCGCCACGACGGCATGCCGCTGGATGTGATCCGCCAACTCCGCTCCTGGGGACACCGGGTGGAGGTGCTGTGGCCCGGCCGCTCGCTGATCCCCATATCCCGCTCGGTCCAGGCGGGCAGCCATGACGCCTGGGTCCTCAAGACCGTCTCCGGCGGGCCCGGGCTGACCCTTCTGGAAGCCGCCGCCGCCGTCGGGCTCACGACGGTGAACGACGTCCGGGCCATCCGCGGCGTACGGGACAAGGCGCTGGCCGCGGTGATCGCCCGCAGCAACGGGCTGCCGGTCCCCATGACGTATGCGGCGGCGCGGGCCGAGGAGTTCGCCGCCGTGCCCGAGGCGGAGTTCCCCCTCGTGGTCAAGCCGGCGGACGGCAGCTCGGGGCGCGCCGTCCGGCTGGTCGAGACGCCGGACCGGCTGACGGACCCGGGCGCCGGGGCGGCCGGCGGCGGACTGCTCATAGCCCAGCCCTACGTCCCCAACTCCGGCGCCGACCTCAAGGTCTACTGCGTCGCCGGAGAGCTGTACGCCACCGAGCGGCGCTCGCCGCTGCACCCCGGGCACGCCGTACGGGAGCGCCAGGTCCCGCTCACCGCCGAGGTCGCCCGGATCACGGAGGAGATCGGCGCGGTCTTCGGCCTTGATTTGTACGGCGTCGACATCCTGCGGGGGCCCGACGGGCCGGTGGTCGTCGACATCAACGACTTCCCCAGCTTCCGGCAGGTCCCGGACGCGGTGGCGCGGGTGTCCGCCGCCGTGCTGCGGCTCGCCCGTGAGGGGACCGGGGCCGGACGGCGGCCGGTGCCGGATGCGGCCTCCCCGGCGGCGGGCGCTCCGGCTACGGCCTCGCTCGCGGCGATCGGCGGCGGCCGGTGAGGATCGGTCTGATCGCCAGGGACCCCGGGCACCCCGTACTGGCCGCGGTCACCGCGCTGCTGACGCCCCGTCATGACGTCGAGCATCTGGACCCGGAGGGGGAGGACGACGCCCTCGATCGCGACGCGCCGCCGGCCGATGTCTACCTCCTCAAGGCGCGTACGCCACGGGCCCTGGCCCTCGCCGCCCGGCTGGAGGAGCGCGGCGCCCCGGTCGTCAACTCCGCGGCGGCGACGGCGCGTTGCCAGGACCGGGTGGAGATGGCGGCGGTGGCGCGCGCGGCCGGGCTGCCGTTCGCCGCGACCTCCTTCGTGCCCACGCTGCGGCAGCTGGCCGCGGCCGGGGAGCCGGCCACCCCGCTGGTGATCAAGAGCCGCCACAGCCGGCGCCATGACGTCGTGGCGCGCGCCGACACCGCCCGGCACCTGCGGGAGCTGGCCGCCGACCGGCCCGAAGAGCCGGTGGTCGTCCAGGAGTTCACCGCGAACAGCGGCTGGGACCACAAGCTGTGGGTGGTCGGCGGGCAGCTCTTCGCCGCGCTGCGCCGCTCGGAGCTGTCCCCGGACGGCCGCGGACCGACGCTGCCGCTGCCGGCCGGTGAACTCCCGGCGGGCTGGGCACGGTCCGCGCTGCGGGTCGGCGAGGTCTTCGGGCTGGAGGTCTACGGCGTGGACCTGCTCGACGCCGGCGGGGGCGCGCCGCTCATCGTGGACATCAACGCGTTCCCCGGCATCCGCGGCCAGGCCGGCGCCCCGGAGGCACTGGCGGCGCTCGCGCTCCGTACCGCGGCGCGCGGAACGAAAGAAGCGCGTCAGGCGTGAGCCCGAAACGATCGCCTGCGGAAGGTGATCGAACCCAAGTGGCGCCGAGGCGGAACCTCCCCCTCCGCAAGGACTGACGCCTCGGCGCCCGGGGTAGCGCTGGCCCCGTCAGGGGGCGTGCTTCGCCGCGCCTACCTTCCGTACGTATGGGGAGAGGCCGGTAACGGTGCCACAGCCATTCGAATTGCCTGACTTCTACACGCCCTACCCGGCGCGGCTCAATCCGCATCTGGAGGCGGCGCGTACGCACTCCAGGAAGTGGGCCCGCGACATGGGGATGCTGGAGGGCTCCGGCATCTGGGAGCAGAAGGACCTCGACGCCCACGACTACGCCCTGCTGTGTGCGTACACCCACCCGGACTGCGACGCCGACGCCCTCTCGCTGGTCACCGACTGGTACGTCTGGGTCTTCTTCTTCGACGACCACTTCCTGGAGAAGTTCAAGCGGACCCTGGACCGGGAGGGCGGCAAGGAGTACCTCGACCGGCTGCCCGCCTTCATGCCGATGGACGACTCCGCGGACCTGCCCGAGCCGGTCAACCCGGTCGAGGCGGGCCTCGCCGACCTGTGGGCGCGCACCGTGCCGCACATGTCGATGGACTGGCGCAAACGGTTCGCCGAGAGCACCGAGCACCTGCTCAACGAATCGCTGTGGGAACTGTCCAACATCAACATCAACCGGGTGCCCAACCCCGTCGAGTACATCGAGATGCGCCGCAAGGTCGGCGGCGCCCCCTGGTCGGCCGGCCTGGTGGAGTACGCGGCCGGCGCCGAGGTCCCGGCGTCCGTCGCCGCGTCCCGGCCGCTGCGGGTACTGAAGGACACCTTCTCCGACGGCGTCCACCTGCGGAACGACCTCTTCTCCTACCAGCGGGAGACGGAGGACGAGGGCGAGCTGAGCAACGGCGTCCTGGTGCTGGAGACCTTCCTGGACTGCACCACCCAGGAGGCCGCCGACTCCGTCAACGACCTGATCACCTCACGGCTCCAGCAGTTCGAGAACACGGTGCTCCTGGAGCTGCCCGCGCTCTTCCTGGAGGAGGGCCTGGACCCGAAGTCGTGCGCGGATGTGCTGGCGTACGCCAAGGGGCTGCAGGACTGGCAGTCCGGCGGCCATGAATGGCACATGCGCTCCAGCCGCTATATGAACGGCGGCGGAGCGGCGGCCGGCTCCGCGCGGCCCTGGTCGCCGTTCTCCGCCGGCGGCCTGGGCACCTCGGCCGCGGACCTGAAAACCGCGCTGGCCACCGCCGGCGCGCACCGCCTGCGCAGCTACACCCACGTCCCGCACCAGACGGTCGGGCCGTCGCGGATCCCCGACATCACCATGCCGTTCACCACCACCCTCAGCCCGCACCTGGAGGGCGCCCGCCGCCGGGTCGTGGAGTGGGCACACCGGATGGGCATCCTCCAGCCGCAGCCCGGAGTGCCGCTCTCGGACGTCTGGGACGAGCCCGCGATCATCCGGTACGACCTGGCGCTGTGCGCGGCCGGCCTCCACCCGGACGCCACGCCGGAGGAACTCGACCTGTCCTCCGCCTGGCTGGCCTGGGGCACCTACGCGGACGACTACTACCCGCAGGTCTTCGGCCGCCCCCGCGACATCGCCGGTGCCAAGGTGTGCACCGAGCGGCTGTCGGGCTTCATGCCGCTCGACCTCACGAAGCCCGCACCCGAACCGGTCAACGGCCTCGAACGCGGGCTGGCGGACCTGTGGACGCGTACCGCCGGGCCGATGACCCCCGAAGCACGCGAGTCGTTCCGGGCCGCGGTCGACAAGATGATCGCCAGCTGGCTCTGGGAGATCGACAACCAGATCCAGAACCGCGTCCCCGACCCCGTCGACTACATCGAGATGCGCCGCGCGACCTTCGGCTCCGACCTCACCATGGCCCTCAGCCGCCTCGGCCACGGCCGGCAGGTCCCGCCGGAGATCTACCGCACCGGCACGCTGCGTTCGCTGGAGAACTCCGCCGCCGACTTCGCCTGCCTGATGAACGACGTCTTCTCCTACCAGAAGGAGATCGAGTACGAGGGCGAGGTGCACAACGGCGTCCTGGTCGTCCAGACCTTCTTCGACTGCGACTACCCGACCGCGCTGGCCATCGTCAATGACCTGATGACCTCCCGCATGCGCGAGTTCCAGCACGTCGCCGCCGAGGAACTGCCCATCCTCTACGACGACTTCGACCTGTCGGCCGAGGCGCGCGAGATGCTCGACGGCTATGTGCGCGAGCTGGAGAACTGGATGGCCGGCATCCTCACCTGGCACCGGGGCTGCCTGCGCTACCGCGAGTCCGAGCTGCGCCAT
This sequence comes from Streptomyces sp. NPDC002446, assembly GCF_053595675.1. NCBI lineage: Bacteria > Bacillati > Actinomycetota > Actinomycetes > Kitasatosporales > Streptomycetaceae > Streptomyces > Streptomyces sp. NPDC002446. Next base: position 75,465 of record NZ_JBSFYC010000023.1, read on the forward strand.
CCGCCGGGCTCCCCGGGATGGCTGGGCGCGCCGGCCGGGCTCGGTACGTCCGCGGCCCGGCTCTTCCAGCGGTCGGCCGCCGCCGTCGGGTAGGCCGCCGGCCACCGGGCCCGTGGTCCGCCGCGGTCACGGGCCCGCGCCATGCTCCCCGTGCTCCTCCCGTGCGCGCTACCGCGTCATGTGCCACCGACCTATGGTTCATGACCCCGCGGGTGCGGGGGCCAGGGGTGAGGGGGCGAGCGATGGCAGCAGCGGGTGCGGCGGGCGGTCCGGCGGGCGGTTCGGCCTCCCGGCGGGCGCAGGAAGCCCGCAGGCAGGAGCGCGTGTTACGGGAGCAGTGGCAGGCCGCCCGGCAGCAGGCCGAGCGCTGGGAGGCGGCGACCGAGGGCGAGCAGCGGGTCGCCGCACAGCTGCTGATGCTGACCGGGCGCGGCTGGCGGCTGCTGGTGGACCGGCGCTGGCCGGGCACCCGCGCGGCCAATGTGGACATGCTGCTGATCGGCCCCGGCGGGGTCTTCGTCATCGACGTCAAGAACTGGCGGGCCGCGCCGGAGCCGTCGGGCGGCCGGCTGCGGGCCGGCGGATTCTCCCGCGACGAGCACCGGCGCAAGCTGCTCGCGGTCACCAAGGCCGCCGAGGTCGCGGTGGCGTCCTTGGGGATGTCCCCGGTGGCGGTGCGCCCGCTGATGGTCTTCGCCGGCCAGCGCGTCGACGCCGAGCTGGGCCGGGTACGGCTGCTGGGCGAGCACGAGATCGGCCCCGCGCTGCTGTCGGAGCGCCGCCGGCTGACCGCGGACACGGTCCGCCTGCTCACCGAGCATCTGGGGCGGGTCTTCCCCGAGTACGAGGCCCCGGCGGACAGCGGGCCGGCCCGCACCGGCACCCGCCCGCCGGAGCCCGCGGACGACGGCCTCTTCGACCTCGACGGGCTGCGCGAGGCCGCGCTCGACGAGGCACGCCGGGCCCCCGTCGAGCAGTGGATGACCTTCCTGGACCCCGACCAGCTCGCACTGGTCCGCCGCAACTGGGCCGGCCCCGCCCGGATCAGCGGCCCGGCCGGCACCGGCAAGACGGTGGTCGGCCTGCATCGCGCGGCCCACCTCGCCCAGCGCACCGGCGGTCGTGTCCTGTACGTCACCTTCGCCAACAACCTGCCCCGGGTGCAGGCCACGTTCCTGCGGACGATGGCCCCGGCGGTCGCCGACCGGATCGAGTTCCACAGCCTGCACCGCTGGGCGCAGAGGTATCTGCAGAGCCACGACGTCCCCGTCCGCCTGCACCCGGACAAGGCGGAGACCGCCTTCAGCCTCGCCTGGAAACACGTCGGCCGGGACAGCTGCCTGGCCGAGATCGACCCGCTGCCCCGCTACTGGAAGGAGGAGATCGACTACGTCATCAAGGGGCGCGGCATCACCTCCTTCGAGGAGTACGCCCAGCTCCCCCGCCGTCGCCGCCGCGCCGGCCTGCGCCGCCCGCACCGGCAGACCGTCTGGACCCTGTACGAGGCGTACGAGGCCCAGCGCGCCGAGCGCGCGGTGCACGACTTCAACGACGTGCTCTCCCTCGCGCTCGCCCAGGCGGCAGGACGCACCGGCCACTGCGGCTACACCGCCGTCGTCGTGGACGAGGTCCAGGACCTCACCCTGGTCGGAGTGCGTCTGCTGCACGCGCTGGTGGGCGACAGTCCCAACGGACTGCTGCTCATCGGGGACGGCCAACAGGCGGTCTACCCCGGCGGGTTCCGGCTCTCCGACGCCGGTGTCGACATCCGCGGCGACCGCGGCCAGGTGTTGCGCGCCAACTACCGCAACAGCAAGGAGATCGTGGACACCGCGCTCTCCGTAGTCGCCGAGGACGCCTTCGAGGACCTCGACGGACTGCGCACGTCCGGCCGCCGGGAGGTGGACCTGACCTACCATCACGGCGAGGTGCAGCGCGCCGTACTGCCCACCCCGGACGCGCACGACGAGGCGCTGCTGTCCGCCCTGCGCGCCCTGACCCCGCAGGAACTGGCCGACTCCGCGGTGCTGTGCTTCTCCAAGCGCGCCATCGCGCGCTACCAGCGCCTGCTCACCCGGGCGGACATCGGCGTCTGCCTGCTGGAGCAGTACGACGGGAACCCGGTCGGGGGCGTGAAACTCGGCAGCTACCGCCGCGCCAAGGGCCTCGAATTCAAGCGCGTCTACCTGCCCCGCTACGACGCCGGTCTGCCGTCCGACACCAAACAGGCCAACGGGGCGGCGGGCGTCGAGACGGCCCGCGAGCGGGGCGAACTGGCGCGTAGTCAGCTCTTCGTGGCGATGACCAGGGCGCGGGATGTGCTGTGGCTGGGCAGCGTGGCGGGGGCGCCGGGTGAATATACGGTTTGTGGTGAATAGTCCGATATGGTATCGGGAACCTTCCGGCCATGCGACATATGACCGCCTTCCTCGGCGCCGCGGTCCTCAGCGGGGCGGCGCTCGCCGTGTTCGCCCCCTTGGGCGCGCAGGCCACGACCGGCACCATCACCTTCCACACCCGGCCGAACAACAAGCAGTACGAGATCCTCGACCCCGGCGACGACCACTGCTACGGGCTCGGGGCCGGGGGCGGCCTGATCGAGAACGACACCCCCCTCGAACTCATCCTGTGGCCCTCCCGGGACTGCACGGGGAAGCCGCTGGGCAGGATCTGGGCCGGAGACTCGGCCGAGGTGGCGCGGTACGGCAGCCTCCAGCTGGACCCGGCCACCGCCCCGGACCCGGACCCGTCCGACTCGGACTACCCCTCCGACTCTGACTACCCGTCCGACTCCCCGGACCCGTCGGACCGCCCCGACCCGTCCGATTCGCCGGACCCGTCGGACCGTCCCGACCCGTCGCACTCGGCGGACCCGTCCGACCGCCCGGACCCCTCCGACTCGGCGGACCCGTCCGGGTCGCCGGACCCCTCCCGCTCGCCGGATCCGTCCCGTTCTCCGGATCCGTCCCGCTCCCCGGATCCGTCCCGCTCACCGGCGCCCTCCGGCTCTGCGGACCCCTCCGGCTCCGAGGACCCCGTGAACCACCCGGACCCGGTCAACTCCCCGGCGCCCGCGAGGTCCACGGCGCCCTCCAAGTCGCCGGTGCCCGCCAAGTCCCCGACCCCGGCGAAGTCCTCGGCTGCCACCAGGCCTCCGGCGACCGCCAAGTCCCCCGCCCCTGCGAAGTCACCGGTCCCTCCCATGTTCCCGGGCCCGGACAACTTCCCAGGTGCCTCCAGGCCGCCGGCTGCCTCCAGCGCCCCGCCCGTCACGCTGCCGGCCTCCCACGCGCCGACCCAGCTGGGTGATCGCCCCAGAGTGGCCGAGCGCCCCTCCGACGAGCTGCCCACGGGATAGCCCTCGCAGGTCGTCACACGGTGCCGGGATGCCGGGGGCCGGCCGCCAAGGCGGCGCGCTCCTCGGGCATCCCGGCCCGGTGGCCTGCGTACGAACCGACGGGCTCACAGGATTGGCGGTCGACGGGGTGCCCGAGCTGCCCGATGTCGAGGAGTTCCGGAGGATCTTCGCCCGCTGCGCACAGGGCAGGGTGATCCAGCGGATCGAGGTCCATGACGCGGGTGTGCTGCACGGGGTGAGTGCCCGGCAGCTGCGCCGTGCCCTCGAAGGCCGCCGGTTCGCGGCGCCCGAGCGGCACGGGAAGTGGCTGATCGCCCGCACCGGCGGCCCCACGCTGCTGCTGCACTTCGGGATGACCGGGGAGCTGGTGTGCGGCGCCCCGGCCGACGACGTCCAGGCACATGACCGCGTGCTGTTCACGCTGGGCCGCGGACGTCAGCTCCGCTACCGCGACCAGCGCAAACTCCAGGGGCTGTGGCTGGTCGACGACGCCGGGCTGGAGCGGAAGCTGGGCGGCCAGGGTCCGGACGCGGCGGCGATCACCCGCGGGGAGTTCCGGGCCGCGCTCGCCGGGCACCGGGGCAGCCTCAAGTCGGTCCTCATGGACCAGTCGGTGCTGGCCGGGCTCGGCAATCTGCTCGTCGACGAGGTCCTCTGGCGCGCCCTGCTGCACCCCGCCCGCCCGGCCCGCGAGCTCACCGGCGACGAGAGCGGGCGGCTGTACACCGAGATGCGCCGCACCCTGCGGTCGGCGGTGCGGGCCGGACGCGTACCGCCGCGCGACTCCTGGCTCACCGGGCACCGGGACGACGCCCACGCGGCCTGTCCGCGCTGCGACGCACCGCTGAGCCGCCGGCGCCTCGCGGGGCGGGGCACGGTGTGGTGCCCCCGGTGCCAGCCCTAGGGCTCCGGTGGCGCGCTCTAGGACGCCCCGCGTCCTAGAGCGCTCCTAGCGTCAGGAAGGCGGGCAGCGGCGATCCTCCGCTGCCCGGCACGACACGAGAGACGAGAGTGAGCACGACCATGACCGCAGACCACACCGGCGACCACACCGGCGAGACCGGCAACACCGCCCGGGTGAAGTGCGCGGCCTTCTGGGGCCACCACGGCCCGGCGCTCGCCGACTTCTACGCGGCCGCTCTGGGGTGGCGGGTCACCCAGACCTACGGCGACGCCGCGGCGATGATCAGCGACGGCACGACCAGCTATGTCTTCTACACCGCCAAGGACTTCAAGGCCCCCAACTGGCCCGAGGACGAGCTGGTGTTCCACCTCGACCTGTCCTTCGGCGACGTCGCGGCGGCCGAGCGGCGGCTGCTCTCGCTCGGCGCGACCAAGCCGGACCACCAGCCCGGCGGCAAGCACTGGACGGTGCTGCTGGACCCCTCCGGCCAGCCGTTCTGCATCAGCGCCGGCTGAGGCACCGTCCGCCTGACCCATTGGACAGGCCTAGCTCTGCACCTCGCGTACCCAGGCCGTGAGGCCGGCCAGGAAGCCGGCCCGGTCGCCGGGGGAGAGGCCGTCCAGCGCGCGCAGCAGCGGCTCGGTGCGGCGGGCGACGAAGGTTTCGAGCGGGGCGCGGTAGTGCTCGGACAGGGACACCAGGATCCGGCGGCGGTTGCCCGGGTCCTCGGCGCGTTCCACGATCCCGGCCCGGTTCAGGGCCCCGACCAGTTCACTGGCGGTCGGCAGCGAGACATGGAGCCGGCGGGCGATCTCGCTGACGGCCAGCGGCTCCCCGGCCAGCAGCTGCGGGAGCACGGCGCCGTGCCGGGGCGTCAGCCCGTGCGCCTCCATCGCCTCGCGCAGGGGTGCCGGCATGAGATCGCGCACCACCGAGCCACGGAAGAACGGCTCCAGCAGCGGTACGAGGCTGGTGATCCGCAGCTCGTCGGGGGTCGGCATCCGGGGCGCCTTCCCGGCCTCGTGCGTGTGCGGCATACTGCGAGTGTAGATGGTTTGGAGATCCAAACTGTTCGGATAGTCGAATGGGACAACCGAAAGGTGAGCCCGTATGCCGTCGCTCGATTACCGCGATGCCCTCAACGACGCCCTGGAGCGGATGGACGACCTCGGATACGAGCGCGGGCAGGGGGTGGACCTCGCCAACCACGGCCCGATGGGCGCTGAGGCGCTCGCCGTGCTCGGTCAGGAGGACGAGGTCGCCGCTTGGGTGCGCCGCTACCGGCGCGCGATGGAGCACCATGAGCCGCCCGCCGCGCGCTTCGCCCTGGACCCCGCCGACGAGTCCTCCTGGCGGCCGGCGCTCGGCGCCTTCGGCCGGGCCGGGGACTGGGAGCGGCTCTTCGTCCGCGAACTGGCCGAGGCCCACTGGCGCGAGGTCCTCGTCCGCTGGTGGCCCCGGCTGATCCCGGGCCTGTTCGCCGGTCTGACCCACGGCCTGATCCGCACCGCGCACGCGGTACGCGGTCTGCACGCCGCCGGCGCCGATCCGACGCGGCTTCAACTGAACGAACTGGCCAGGGGCTTGGCGTACTGGGCCGCCCGCTACGCCGCGCTGCCCGGCCGGCCCCGGCTGGGCGGGACCGATGCCCTGCCGGCCGCCGTCGCCGCGCTGCCCCGGGTGCCGCAGGACGGCGGGCTGGGGCCCGGCACCGCCCGCGACCGCCTGGAGTCCCTCGCCGAACTCCCCGGCTATCACGAGTCGTTGCAGCGGCTGGCGCCGGATCAGGCGCCCGGGCTGCTGGGCGAGATGACCGTCCAGTTCGCCGATGTCTACCTCGGCCACCCCGAGGTGTACCCGGTCCCGCTGGTCCACGGCGTCACCGCGCCGGCCGCCGTACGCCTTGTGCTCCCGCATCTGCCGCCCGCGCTGCACGAGCCGACGCTGCTCCGGCTGTGGCAGGTGCAGACGGCGTTCCTGCTGGCCTTCACCGTCGACCGGCGGGAGGAGGGCACGGCGGCCTGGCGCACGGAGCTCCCTGACCTGCCCCCGGTGGGCGAACTCGGCGCGCGGGCCGCCGAACACGGTGACGAGCACGTCATCAAGTTCACCGAGGCCTGTCTGCGCGAGTACGCCCTGCGGCCCGATCCGCGCTACCCGGCCGCCGCGTTCGCGGCACAGCGGCGGATACCGCGGCTGGACGCGGGCGGCGGCGTCGGCGGGGTGCGGGCGGACACGCCGTAGGGCCCGGCCCGGGCCGCGGCTCAGTCCCGGCGGTCCGGGGCCGTCCGGCGGCGTGCGGCGCGGGGCGGGGCCGGGGATGCGGCCGGGGGAGAGGGGCGGGCGGGGCCGGGAGGGGCGAGGGGGCCCGCGCCCTTGACGGTGCGCAGTACGGGCGCGGTCTCCAGGGTGTGGATCGCGCGGTGGCCGCCCAGGCGGCGGGTGAGGTAGTGGTGCAGGGCCGCGGGGCCGGGGCACAGGGCGTGTGCGACCACGTTCGTCCGGCCGGTGGTGGCGGCGACGAACGCCAGCTCGTCGTGCCGGGCCAGCGCGGTCGCGACCTCGTCGAGGTGCGTGGGGGCCACGGTCAGCCACAGCAGGGCCTGCGTGGTGGCTCCGTAGAGCGCGTCGTCGAACTCGACGTCGAAGAAGAGCGCGCCGCCCTCCCGCAGGGCGGCGAGGCGGCGTGCGACGGTGGCCGGTGACCAGCCGGTGGCCGCGGCCAGTTCGGCGAGGGCGGTCCGGCCGTCCCGCTGGAGCGCGGTCAGGAGTGCGTGGTCGGTGTCGGCCAAGTGCTCGGCGGGGGAAGGACGTTGGCCGCCCTCGACGCTCTCACGGGGCGTCAGCCGGCGCTGCTGGGCCGCGTCCAGGATGGCGACGCGGCCGCGCCAGGCCGTGGGGCCGCCGAGGTAGGTGTGGAGCAGGTAGTGGGCGGAGACCGCGGTGATGCCGGCGGTGCGCGGGATGTCGTGCAGCAGCAGCGGGTGGTCGCCGAAGCCGTCGGCCGGGGTGTGCACCACCGCGATGATCTCGGTGCCGCCGGAGGCCAGCTTCACCCAGGACGTGTCGGTGCGCCGGGCCAGCGCCCGGGCGAGGTCCTGGGCGCTGTGCGGGGCGGCGGTCAGCCGCACCAGCCACTGCGCCCGGCCCGCGCGGTGCGGATCGGCGAGTCCGACGACCCGCAGCCCGGCCTCGGCGCACAGCCGCCGGTAGCGGCGGGCCACGGTCTGGGTCGACACCCCCAGCACGGCGGCGATCCTGCTGAACGGCGCCCGCCCGTCGAGGTGCAGCGCGTGGATCAGCCCGCGGTCGACGTCGTCCAGCCCCATGGCAGCGCCCTCCGTGGATCATGGCCGTCCGCATCCTCGTGCGGGGCGGCCGCCCGCCTCCATCATGGATGAATCCTTCAGCAGATCTGCTCCGGTGGAAAAGATCAGCGATCTGAGAGCTGTAGGTGGAACACCCGCGGTGCGCGCCCGCACGCTCTGCCGTGCATCTGCCGCATCTGCTGAAGGGAGCCACCCATGCCGTACCCCCGGCGCTGGGCCGCCCTGGTGGTCCTGCTGATCGCCGAGGCCATGAATCTGCTCGACACCACGATCATGACGGTCGCCGCCCCGGTGATCCATGCCGACCTCGGCGGGCCCGCCGCCGGCATCCCCTGGTTCAGCGCCGCCTGCACGCTGCCGTTCGCGGTGCTGCTGATCACCGGTGGCCGGCTCGGCGACATCGCCGGGCGCCGGCGCATCCTCCGGATCGGGACCGCCGGGTTCGTGGCCGCCTCGGTGCTCTGCGCGCTGGCCGCCTCGCCCGCGGTGCTGATCGCCGCGCGGGCCGCCCAGGGCGCCGCGGCCGCGCTCGTGATCCCGCAGACCATCGGCCTGATCCGGAGCATGTTCGACGGCGGTGAACTGGCCAGGGCCATGGGCAGCATCGGCCCGGTCATGGGCCTGGCCGCGGTGTGCGGTCCCGTCCTCGCGGGCGTGGTGACGCACGCCGATCTGCTCGGCTCCTCCTGGCGGGCGGTCTTCCTGATCAACGTCCCGCTCGGCCTCGGGGTGCTCGCCGCGACGCCCCTGCTGCCCGAGGACCGCTCCGCGCGGCGGCCGCGCCTCGACCTGGCGGGCACGGTGCTGGCGATCCTCGGCACGGGCCTGACCATCCAGCCGCTCATCGACAGCGGCCGCTCCTGGGGGGCGCCCCGGCCCTGGGCGGTGCTGGCCGCCGGCCTCGCGGTGCTGGCGCTCTTCGGCGGCCACCAGCGCCGTCGCGCGGCGCGGGGCCGCAGTGCGCTGGTCGAGGCCGGGCTCTTCAGGGACCGCGGCTTCCCCGCCGCGCTGGCCGCTTCCGTGCTGTTCTTCGCGGCGATCAACGGGCTGATGATGGTCATCGTGCTGCAGCTCCAACTCGGGCCGCACACCGATGTCCGCTCCGCCGGACTCACGCTGCTGCCGTGGTCGGGCGCGATGGCGGTCTCCTCCTGGAGCGCGGGCGCCCGCCTGGTGCCCCGCTACGGCTCACGCGTGATGTTCGCCGGTCTCGCCGCCCTGATCGCGGGCTCCCTGGCCGCGATCGCCGTCTACGCGAGCGGCCCGGCGACGTCCTACCCGTGGCCGCTGCCGCTGGCGCTGGCGGTCGGCGGCCTGGGGCAGGGGCTGTTCGCCGTCGCGTTCTTCACCACCGCCCTGCGCCGGGTCCGCCCGTACGAGACGGGATCGGCGGCCGGGCTGCTCAACGCCGCCCAGCAACTCGGCGGCACGCTCGGCGTCGCGCTGCTCGGCGCGGTCTTCTTCCGCGCCGCCACACCGGTGTCCGGTGCCGCCGCACCGGCCGCGGCCGGTGCGCTGCACGGCGCCCGTGACGCCTTCGCGGCCGGGCTCGTACTCCTCGCCGCCACCGGCGTCGCCGCGGCGCTCATGCACCGCCCGTCGCCCGGCCCGTCGGCCTCGGAGCGCCGCCATCGAACCGTCAAGTCCCGTACCGGCTACGGAGGGTCATAGATGCCTGGTGAGGACGGCTCCGCCGAGGCGCCGTCGTCGTATCCGGAGCGTGAACAGGCGCCACTCTGTGGTGTTACGCGAAGATTTTCCGCTTATGTCTGAAATTTCACGCATTTTTCCTTGTTGGTTGGTAGGTCGGCGTCGTAGCTTGGGAGTTGACGAACCCGTAAAGAGCTCGTCAGCAAGGATTCAAAACCGAGGAGGCGAGCATGAGCTTCCGGAATGTCTTCCCCCGTAGGCGCAACCACTGCGATGACTGGGACGACCACGGCAGGGGCCGCGGACGTCGGCGCGGCCGCCGTAGGCACGGCCGTAGGAACCGTAGGCGTCGCTACTTCCGCTACTACGACTGACCCAAAGCTCTGAGCTCGAGGCTGGCTCGCGTGATACGCGGGTCCGCCTCGTGTGTATAAGGGGCAATCAGCGCTACCCAGTCCCGGCCTTCCCGGGCAGCCCGAGATGACGTAGTCACCATGCACCTGCGCAGCTCACGCCCGCGAGCGGCGCCCGATCCGCCGCCCGATACGCAAACGGCGCCCTATACGGAAACGGCGCCCGCCCCGCCCCAACAGGGCGCCGTATCACCGCCCGTTGGCCAGGGCGAAGGCCTGGGGCGCGGCCTGTGGGGGGCGATGGCGGACCCCACGATCCGCACCAGGCGCGTCGGGCTCAAGGAGTCGGTCCGCCGCTTCTGGCCGCTGACCAAAGGCGACCGCCGCTGGATCGTGCTGGTCTGTCTGGCCGCCATCGCGGCCGCGGTCACCGAGACCGTGGCGATCCTCGTCTTCGCCCAACTCACCGACAACGCCCTGCAGAAGGGCTCGGTCAGCGCCTTCTGGCAGCCCGCCGGAGTATGGCTCGGCGTCGCCGTGGCCGGCGCGGTGGTCGGCTACCTCGGCAACTCGCTCGCGGCCTGGACCGCCGAGCGCTTTGTGATGCGGCTGCGGGCCCGCACCTTCGCCCATCTCCAGGAGCTGCCGCCGCACTTCTTCCAGCGCAACCGCCGCGGCGACCTGGTCGAGCGGATGACCGGCGATGTCGACGCCATCGAAGAGCTCGTGGTCTCCGGGCTCGTCCAGGCCGTCTCCGCCGTGTTCGGCATCGTCTTCTACGCCGGTGCCGCCCTGTGGCTGCGCTGGGAGCTGGCGCTGGCCACCTTCCTCCTGGCCCCGGTGTTCTGGTACGCCACCCACCGCTTCACCGGCCGGGTCAAGGAGATCTCCCGCCGTGAGCGCGCCGCGGACGGCGCCATCACCTCGGTCGTCGAAGAAGGCCTGGTGAACGTCGTCATGACGCAGGCCTACAACCGCCAGCGCGACGAGGAGAAGCGGCTCCAGCACCGGGCGGACAGCTGGTTTCGGGCCTCGGTCAGCAGCGCCCGCCTCAACGGGCTCTACGAGCAGGTCGTGGAGCTCCTCGAAACGCTCTGCGTGCTGGCGATCATCGGCCTCGGAGCGTGGGAGATCTCCGCGAACCGCATGACCCTCGGACAGCTGCTGGCCTTCGCCGCCTTCGTCGGCTACCTCTACCCGCCGATCCGCGCCCTGGGCCAGCTCGGTCTGACCGCCACCGAGGCGACCGCCGGCTCCGAGCGCCTGCTGGAGATCCTCGACGCCCGCCCCGCCGTGGCCGACCCGCCCCCCTCACTGGCCGCCCCGCCGCGCATCGACCGCGCCATCGGGGAGGTGGAGGCGCGGCACGTCGACTTCCGTTACCCCAGCAGCCCCGAGGACGTCCTGCACGACTTCTCCTTCACCGCGGTCCCCGGCGAACTGCTGGTCATCACCGGTCCGAGCGGCGCCGGCAAGTCGACCCTGGCCGCCCTGCTGCTGAGGTTCTACGACCCGGACGCCGGCAGCATCAGGCTGGACGACGTGCCCGTCAACCAGATGCCGCTCGCCCAGCTCCGCCGCAACATCACGCTCCTGCCGCAGGACACGCTCGTGCTGCACGACACCGTGGAGGAGAACATCGCCTGCGGACGCGTCCGGGCCCACGCCTCCCACGACGAGGTCGTAAGCGCCGCCCGCGCGGCCGACGCCCACGCCTTCATCACTGCCCTCCCGGAGGGCTACCAGACCGTCATCGCCCCCGGCACCGCCCGCCTCTCCGGCGGACAGCTGCAGCGCATCGCGATCGCCCGCGCCATGCTGCGCGACGCCCCGGTACTCGTCCTCGACGAGCCGACCACCGGTCTGGACGTGCTGGCCACCCAGCGCATCCTCACCCCGCTGCGGCGCCTGGCCGAGGGCCGCACCACGATCGTGATCAGCCATGACCTGGACCTCGCCGCGGACGCCGACCGCGTCCTCGTCCTGGACCACGGCCGCCTCGTGGAGTCCGGCACCCACCCCCAACTCCTGGCCCGGCACGGCCTGTACGACACCCTCTTCCACGCCCAGCCGCCCGCCCGCGCGCACAACGGGGCACCGAGCCCGGCCGGCTACCCCGCCGGGGGCCGCACGGGCCTCATCGGCTGAGCCGATCGGCTGAGCCGATCAGGGCAGCTCAAGCGTCTGCTCCGCCCAGATGATCTTCCCGTGCGGGGTGTAGCGGGTACCCCAGCGCTGAGCGAGCTGGGCGACGAGGAAGAGACCGCGGCCGCCCTCGTCCTCCGCGGCGGCGTAGCGCAGATGCGGGGCGGTGCTGCTGGTGTCGGAGACCTCGCAGATCAGGGTGCGGTCGAACAGCAGGCGCACCCGGATCGGGCCGGTGGCGTGGCGGATGGCGTTGGTGATGAGCTCGCTGACGATGAGCTCGGTGGTGAAGCCCATCTCCTCCAGGCCCCACCGCGTCAGCTGCCGGGTGATCTCGGCCCGGGCCTCGGCCACGGCCGCGGGGTCGGAGGGCACCTCCCGCTCCGCGATGCGGTCGGGGCTCAGCCGGCGGGTGCGGGCGACGAGCAGGGCGATGTCGTCGCGCTGGCGGTCCGGCAGCAGCGCGGCGAGTACGGCCTCACAGGTCTCGTCCGGCGTCCGGCCGGGGTGCGCCAGCGTCGCGGACAGCAGCTGCAGCCCGGCGTCGATGTCCCGCCTGCGGTCCTCGACGAGACCGTCGGTGTACAGGACGAGGCTGCTGCCCTCGGGCAGGGGCAGGTCCACCGCCTCGAAGGGCAGCACACCCAGGCCGAGCGGCGGGCCGGCGGGGAGCTCGGGGAACTCCACGGTGCCGTCCGGGGCGACCAGCGCCGGCAGGAGGTGGCCGGCGCGGGACATGCTGCACACACCGGAGGACGGGTCGTAGATCGCGTACAGGCAGGTGGCGCCCGCGACCGTGGCCTCCTCGCCCGCCGCACCCGCCTCCTGGTCGATGCGGCTGATCAACTCGTCCAGATGGCTGAGGAGTTCGTCGGGCGGCAGATCGAGGGTGGAGAAGTTCTGCACCGCGGTGCGCAGGCGGCCCATCGTGGCGGCGGCGTGCAGACCGTGACCGACCACATCGCCGACGACCAGGGCGACCCGGGTGCCCGGCAGGGGGATGGCGTCGAACCAGTCGCCGCCGACGCCGGTCTGCGCGGGCAGATAGCGGTGGGCGACGTCGAGGGCGTTCTGCTCGGGCAGACCGCGGGGGAGCAGACTGTGCTGCAGCGTGACGGCCATGGCGTGCTCGCGGGTGAAGCGGCGCGCGTTGTCGATGCACACGGCCGCGCGGGCGGCCATCTCCTCGGCCAGGGACAGCTCGCCCTCCTCGAACGGGTCGCGCTCGCGAGAACGCCAGAAGTTCGCGACCCCCATGAGCACACCGCGTGCCTGCAGCGGCACGGTGATCAGCGACTGGCACCCGTGTTCGAGGACCCGCCGGAAGCGCTCGGGGTCCTGCTCGCGCCAGTGGTCGGCGCCCCGCAGATCGGGTACGAGCACGGACTGCCCGGTGACGAAGACCGTGGCCATCGGCGTGCGCGGGGTGTACGTGTGGAGCTCGCCCGCCCGGTAGAGGGGGTGGTCGTCACGGATGCCGGCCAGCGCCACCCGGCGCAGCTCCGGAGCCTCGCGGTAGGCCCCCTGCGGCGGCTCGTCGCCGCTGAGCACGGCCTCGGCGAGATCGACGGTGACGTAGTCGGCGAACCGGCCCACGGCGACCTGCGTCAGCTCCTCGGCGGTGCGCCGTACGTCGAGGGTGGTGCCGATCGCCACGCTCGCGTCGTACAGCAGCCGCAGGCGGCTCTGGGCGGCCTCGGCCTTCCCGGCGAGGGCGAGCAGCTCGGTGGAGTCCCGCAGGGTGGCCACGCTGCCGGGCGGCCCGCCCCGGCGGTCCGTGGGCCGGTTGTTCACCGCCAGCAGCCGGTCCCCGACCTGGAGCACCTCGTCGGTGATCACGCGCCGGGAGAGCAGCAGCTCGGACGTCCGCGGGGAGAGCCCGAGCTCGGCGACGGGGCGCCCCTCCACGTCGGGCGCCAGCCCGAGCAGCCGGCGCGCCTCGTCGTTCGCCAGCAGCACGCGCCCGTCCGCGTCGACGATCAGCACGCCCTCGCGCACGGCGTGCAGCACCGCGTCGTGGTGCTCGTACACCCGGGTCATCTCCGCCGGGCCCAGCCCGTGGGTCTGGCGCAGCAGCCGCCGGCTCACCAGGGCCGTACCCGCCGTGGCCAGGGCGAGCGCGGCCGCCCCCGCGCCGAGCACGACCGGCAGCTGCCGGTCGATCGCGCTGCTCACACGGGTGACCCGCAGGCCGGACGACACCATCGCCACCACCTTGCCGCGGGCGTCGCGCACCGGGACGACCGCCTGCACCTCGCGGCCGAGCGGGCCGTTGACGCTCTCCAGCGTGACGCGGCCGTTGCGCGCCGGTCCGATGGTGCCGACGAAGTGCTTGCCGATCAGCTCGGGCTTCGGGTGCGTGTAGCGGATGCCGTCCCGGTTCATGACGACGATGAAGTCGACGCCGCCGCGCTTGCGGGCGTCCTCCGTCAGCGGCTGGAGCACCGCGGACGGGTCCTTCCCGCGCAGGGTCTCCACCAGGCCGGGGCTGTGCGCAAAGGCCTCGGCGGACGCGAGCGAACGGTCGCGGGCCCCCTGGAACCTGTCGCTGCGGGCCTGGATCAGCAGCGTGGCCACCGCGGCCACGACCAGCAGCAGGACGATCAGCACCTGCAGCACGAACAGCTGACCGGCGACGCTGTGAAGGCTCGCCAACGGACGCAGGCGCCGCACCGGCGTTCCCGGCGAGGCTGCACGCCGCTCCCGCCGGCTGCGGCCCGGGCGCCGACCGGTGAACCAGCGCCCCGAAGGCAGCCACGGGAAGCGGCCGGAATTTCGGGCCATGCCCCATGTGTACCGCTGACCTGATGAGTCCGACACACACCACGCCGGGCTCTCGCATGACTGTGCGACGCGAGCGGGGCCCCGGACGCCGCCGCGGGACGGAGAAACCGGGCCACGGATAGGGGCGGCGCTGAGCCGAACGGATGACGAGGCGGGGTTCGGGCCTCTGCCCAATTCAGCCCGGCGGCGGACCGGAGAGAGTTCGCCGGCCCGGGATGGGAAAGGCCGACCGGATGCGAAAGAAAGGAGAAAGGATCTCCTGCCCGAATGGCGGCCCGCTGTCCTGCCGTGTCGAAAGGGCCGCGCGGTGGGAAGTCCGGTGGTGAACGACGGACCGCGGCCACTGGAGCGCGAGGTCTCGCGGGAATGAAAGCGCCCGATCGCTGGCGACGGGGGATGCACCAGCGATCGGGCTAGGAGTAAGACTAGCAAGACTGCCCACGGAGCGGGAGTCAACTTCTGAATGACAAGGCAGAGTTGTGATCGGAGTCACGTGGTGGGGTCCGATAGCGGGCGGAGCGGAGAATCATGGTCCGAAGAACCGACCGCGGCGTCCTGTCCGGCGACCGGGGCGCATGCCGTAGGCCGGTCCTCCGCTTCGTTACGTGTCACACGGGGGCTCGTACGAGAGATGAGGAAGATATTCGCGCCATTTTTCCGGCGTGAGAACGCCCCGTGTGGTTGAACAAATGTGATGAATTGCCTTGTTGGCGTCGAGGCTCCAGAGCCGGACGGTACCGGCGCCGCTCGACACTCCGAGCATGTGGTTTTGGGGGCTGAACGACAGGAAATTGCCCGCCTTGGCGTTGGGGCTGGTCGATTGACCGATGGGAGTCGTGCGGGCGGGTTCCGTGACGTTCCAGAACCGGACCGTGTTGTCGTTGCCGCCGCTGGCGAGGGTGCGGCCGTCCTTGCTGAACGTCAGCGACACCACCGCTTCGGTGTGGCCCGTGAGCGGGGAGCCCAGCAGGGCGGCCTTGCGGGGGTGGGCCGTGTTCCAGAGCCGGACGGTGTCGTCGTCGCTGCCGCTGGCCAGGGTATGGCCGTCCGGGCTGTAGGCGAGCGCGTTGACGGGTCCCAGGTGCCCCGTGAGAGGCGCGCCGAGCGGGGCGGCATGACGCGGGTCGGCCGTGTTCCAGAGCCGGACGGTGGCGTCCGCGCTGCCGCTGGCGAGGGTGCGGCCGTCCGGGCTGAAGACGAGGGAGTTGATGTAGCCCTTGTGGCCGGTGAGCGGTGCGCCGAGCGGAACGACGTGGGACGGGTCGCCCACGTTCCACAACTGGACGGTGCGGTCGTCATAGGCGGTGGCCAGTGTGCGCCCGTCCGGGCTGTACGCCAGCGCGTCGGGGCCCATGAACCGGGTCCGCAGGGTGATCGGCGGCCCGGAGGAGACCGGCCGTTCCGGGTCGGTGACGTTCCACAGGTGCACCGTCCGGTTCTCCGTCAGCACCGCGAGCGTGCGGCCGTCGGGGGAGAACGCCATCGCACGCTGGCCGCCCTCGGCACGCATGAACGGTTTGCTCAGGGACACGGGCCGGCCGGGAGTCTGCACGTTCCACAGCCGGATCCGCCCGTCGCGCGCGGCCGTGGCGAGCACCCGGCCGTCCGGGCGGAACGCGGCGCTGCGGCCGATCATGTCCGACGTCGGCATCGACCACAGGCGGACCTTGCTGTCGCCGCTCCCGGTGGCGAGGGTCCGGCCGTCGGGGCTGAAACCGAGGGCGTACATTTCGCCGCTGCTGCCCGCGAGCGGCTCGCCGACCTGCGACGGGTACGCCGGATCGCTGACGTTCCACAGACTCGCCGTGCTGTCCGCGCTGGCGGCGGCGAGCATGTTTCCGTCGGGGCTGAAGGCCACGGACCAGATGGGACTGGTGTGGCCGGTGAGCGACGCGCCGAGCTGGGTGGCACGGCGCGGGTCGGACACGTCCCAGAGCCGGACGGTGTCGTCCGCGCTGCCGCTGGCGAGCGTGCGGCCGTCGGGGCTGAAGGCCACGGAGTGCACCAGGTCCGTGTGGCCGGTCAGCACCGCGTCGACCGGCTTCGGACGACGCCGGTCGGCCACGTTCCACAGCCTGATCGTGTCGTCGTCGCCCCCGGCTGCCAGCATCCGTCCGTCGGGGCTGAAGGCCACGGAGCGCACGGCGGCGGTGGGGCCGGTCAGCGAACCGAGCGCCTTCGGCCGGTCCGGGTGGGCCACGTCCCACAGGCGGACGGTGTGATCCTCGCCGGCGGAGGCCAGGGATCGCCCGTCCGGGCTGAAGGCGACCAGGTAGATCGTGCCGTCATGGCCGGTCAGGGGCGCACCGAGCGGCTTCGGGTGGCGGGGATCCCGGACGTCCCACAGCCGGATCGTGCCGTCGTCGCCGGCGGTGGCCAGGGTGCGGCCGTCCGGGCCGAAGACCGCGCTGCTCACCCAACTCCTGTGACCGGTGAGCGGCTTGCCCAGGGGTTCGGGGCGAGCCGGGTCGGCCACGTTCCACAGGCGTACGGTCCGGTCGTAGCTGGCGGTCGCCAGGAGCTTCCCGTCCGGGCTGAACGAGGTGAGGTAGACGGCGCCCGTGTGGCCGAGGAGCGGTGTGGCCAGCGGCGCGTTCACGATCGAGATCAGCCGGTTCTTGGTGTCCTTGTCGTCGGGCCGCCGACGGTGCGCCACCAGGTCGAGCTGGGCGGACAGCGACGGATCCGTGTACTGGACGCGATCGGCCTCGGCGAGCACCTGCGCGAACACGGCATCGTCCCGCTGCTGCCACGCGACCACCGCCGAACCGACGGCCAGCATCGCCATGACGACCAGGGCCGCCACCGCACCACGGCTGATCAGGACCGTGCGCTTGCGCAGTCTGACCGACGCGGCCAGGAACTCCACCGCGCTGCGGGTCAGAAAGGTGTCCCCGGCGGACTGTGCCCAGCTGCGGGCCTGCTCCAGACGGGAGCCCCGGTAGAGCAGCGACGGGTCGCGGTCCGAGCCCTCCCAGGCCCTGCCGTCCTCCTCCAGCCGCTGGCGCAGCAGATTGCCGTTCCGGTCCTCGTCGATCCAGTCGCGCAGGCGCGGCCAGGCGTGGAGCAGCGCTTCATGGGTGATCTCCACGGCTTCCGCGTCGAGTGTCACCAGCCGGGCGTGCACCAGCGCTTCGAGTGATTCCTGCGTTTTGTTCGGATCCGTCGACTCGTCCGCCAGTTGGCGCCGCGTGCCCCGTCTGCGGGTGGCCTGGGTGTCCTCGCCCAGCCGGACCAGCCTGAGGAGGAGCAGCCGCGCGGCCGTGCGTGCCGTCGGGTCGAGACCGGACCAGGCCCGCTCGGCGGTCGCCGCCACCGCTCCCTGGATTCCGCCCGCCGCGCGGTAGCCGGACAGCGTCAGCCGTCCCGCCTTCCGCCGCTGCCAGGTGGCGAGCAGGGCGTGGGACAGCAGCGGCAGCACCCCCGCGTCATGCGTCCCGCCGGGGCCGTCGGCGCTCACCTCCCGGATGATCAGCTCCGCCAGCCCCGGTTCGAGTTCCAGACCCACGGCCTTGGCCGGGCCGGTCACCGCTTCGCGCAGCTCCGCGGCGGTCAGCGGCCCGAGCACCATGTGGCGGTGCTGCAGCGCGTCGGCCAGTTCGGGGTGGCCGAGGCACTGCTCGTAGAAGTCGGCACGTATGCCGATGATGACGAGGGCGGGGGCCTGCTCGCCCGGCCCGGAGGGCGTGCACGCGGCGTGCAGGAGCTGGATGAAGGTGCGCCTGGTCGCCTCGTCCGGGCAGAGGGTGAACGCCTCCTCGAACTGGTCCACGATCACCACCGGACGGGCGGCGGCGGACGTCTCCCGGCGCGCCCACGCGGTGACGGCCGCCCGCACCGCCCGCGCGAAGTGCGGAGTACCGGGCTCGGCCGCCGGCTCCTGTCCGCCGGAGAGGACGTCGGCCAGCCCGGGGATCTGGCGGGCCAGCTCCGCGAGAGGGTCGCTTCCCGGTACGAGCTGGAGGACCTCCCGGTCCCGGCCGCTCGCGTCCCCCAGCGCGCCCTTCTGCAGCGCGGGCACCAGGCCGGCGCTCAGCAGGGACGACTTCCCCGCCCCCGAGGCGCCCACGAGCATGACCAGGCCGCCCGTCTTCTCCGCGGCGCGCAGCTGGGCGACCAGGGCGCCCGTGCTCCGCTCCCGGCCGAAGAACCACCGGGCGTCCTGCTCGCGGTACGAAGCCAGCCCGCGGTACGGGCACACACCGGGGACGGCGGCGGCGTCGACCGGGGGACGCTCCTCCGGCGCGGACGTAGCGGTGCGGTCGCCGACCGGGTCGGCGACCGCTCGTTCCCACAGACGCTGCCACTGGCCGAGGTCGTACAGGCCCGCGGACACCGGCACGGGCCGCAGGCGCCGTGCCTGGGGGATCAGGATGTGCAGCACCGCGGTGAGCGCGGCGAACTGCGCGGGCACGTTCTTGGCCCGCCGCCAGTCGCTGATCCGTTGTACGGACACCCGAACCGGGCGGCCTCTTTCGTCGACCCGCTGCAGCCGGACGACTGCCTCTGCCACGCTCTTGAGGGGAGGGTTGCCGGCTTCCTTGTACAGCAGCGCGAGACGTTCCGCGAAGGCCGTGCGTGCCCCTGAGTCGGAACTCAAGGTCTCCACTCCTTACTTCCCCCGCGCCTGGACATCCGGACCGGAAAACCCACTTTATACGGCTGACCTGCGAGGAGACCGCCGGGCCGAGGCTCAGGCCTCCTCGCCGGGAGCCCCGGCTGGCAGGATCTCGCCGCAGCAGCGCAGCAACCGGGCGGCGCCTGGCCAGGCCACCGGTTCAGCGCTCGGAGAGGCAACTCATGGCGCCCGCCGTTCTCGGTCATCTTCCGCCGAAGTGACGAGAGCAACGGTTCTGGCACATGAGCCCGAGAGACCCGCGGACCCGGTCCCACCGGACCGCCGCGCCGCCACGGGTCCGTCCTGTCCTCGATCCGCGCCGGTACGGGGGGCGCGGATCGATGCCGCCCGCGCCGTTCGGCACCGGTCCCCACGAGGGGAGGGACCGGCGCCGAATGGCGCGACGTGTGGCGGGGCGCCGGGCACGACGCCCTTGGCGGCCGCGGCCTTTTCCTTGTCGCCTTTCCTTGCCGCCGGTGAATTCCCAGCGGGTGGAATCCACCGCGGCGGGCGTGATCCAGCCCGTCCGCATGACGGACGTACAGCCGGGGATGACGGTCGTTTGCCGCGGCGGCGGGGCCGGGGTGCGCCGCGGCCTTTCTTCCGGCGCCGATGGGGCAGGCGCAGAATCTCTTGGGAAATCGGGGCGGCTGACACCGGGTATGCGGGTCTGCGCGAGTTCGGTGCCGATAGTCGGAACACGAAAACGACCCGCTGGTCCGGTGGCATGGCGAACGGGTGCGGCGGAAATTGCGGTTGACGATGCGCTTTCCCCGGCCGCCCGCCGGGGGATGCGCACGAGGTGACACCGGACCATGACACCGGACCAGCGGGTCGTTTTCGTGCCCCGGCTACGGGAAAAGCCCGAGGGCCTACGGGAAAAGCCCGAAGGCGGCGTCGAGCGACCAGCTCTGCCAGCTCATGGCCAGGAGTGCGGTGGCGGAAATGAGCCCCATCATCAGGTTCTGCCCCTGCTCCGCCCAGTCGTGGATCATCAGTACGAGATAGATCAGATTGAGCACCAGCCCGGCGACCAGGGCTATCGGTGTCAGAAAGCCCGCGACGAGCCCGAGGCCGAGGGCGAGCTCCGCATGGGCGACGAGGTGGGCCATCAGCCGGGGGCGGGGCTTCACGAGGCGGTCGAAGCCCTTGCGGACGGCGGGCCAGCGATGGTCGGCCGCGACGCCGGCCGCCCAGGTGATGCCGCCGCCGGCGAACCAGGTCTTCTTGTCCTTGTGGCGCCAGCTCTCCAGCCACCACAGGCCGAGGCCGATGCGGAGGACGGCGAACCACTCGGCACCGCTGAGCCAGATCGTGTGCATGCTGCTCCCTCGGCTCGACTCGTTCAACGTCGGCTGACGGTGTGTCAGTTCAGCGGACATCGGCCGATCCCACAAGGGGCGGGATGACGGGCCTTGCCTTGTCGTCTCAGGGGTGAGCCCATAACCTCAAAACTGATGGGTCGTCAGGTATCGCTCCGGCGGACTCGCCGGCGGGTGGTTGGGGGTACAGCGTGATCAGCAGTGAGAGCGGCACGACGGAGCTTCCCAAGGTCATCAGCGTGGACGATCACGTGATCGAGCCCGCGCACCTCTTCGAGACCTGGCTTCCGAAGAAGTACCGCGACCGGGGGCCCAAGCCCTTCACCGCGGGCATCGGAGAGCTGGAGTACGTGGGCGGGAAGTACCGGTTCACCACCGACCCCGACGGTCAGATCACGGACTGGTGGGAGTACGAGGGGCTGTTCTTCCCGTACAAGCGCATCATCGCGGCCGTCGGCTTCTCCCGGGACGAGATGACGCTGGACGGGATCACCCGGGAGCAGATGCGGCGCGGGTGCTGGGACCCCAAGGCCCGGCTGGCGGACATGGACCTCAACCACGTGGAGGCCTCGCTCTGCTTCCCCACGTTCCCGCGCTTCTGCGGGCAGACCTTCGCCGAGGCCGAGGACAAGGAGGTGGGCCTCGCCTGCGTCCGGGCGTACAACGACTGGATGGTGGAGGAGTGGTGCGGGGACAGCGGCGGCCGGCTGGTTCCGCTGTGTCTCATCCCGCTGTGGGACGTCGACCTGGCGGTCGCCGAGATCCGCCGGAACGCCGCCCGCGGGGTGCGGGCGGTGACCTTCAGCGAGATCCCCACGTACCTCGGGCTGCCGTCCATCCACTCCGGGTACTGGGACCCGTTCTTCGCCGCGTGCGAGGAGACCGGCACCGTCGTGAACATGCACATCGGGTCCTCGTCGCAGATGCCCGCCGCGTCGCCCGACGCGCCGCCCGCGGTACAGGCCTCCCTGAGCTTCAACAACGCGATGGCGTCGATGATGGACTTCCTGTTCAGCGGCGTACTGGTGAAGTTCCCGCGGCTGAAGCTGGCGTACAGCGAGGGGCAGATGGGCTGGATCCCGTACGCCCTGGAGCGCGCCGACGACGTCTGGGAGGAGCACCGGGCGTGGGGCGGGGTGAAGGATCTGATCCCCGAGCCGCCGTCGTCGTACTACTACCGGCAGATCTTCTGCTGCTTCTTCCGCGACAAGCACGGCATCGAATCGATCGAGACCGTGGGCGTCGACAACGCGACGTTCGAGACCGACTATCCGCATGTCGACTCGACCTGGCCGCACACGAAGAAGGTGGCGGCCGAGCATGTGGCGGGCCTGACCGACGACGTGACGTACAAGATCCTGCGGGGCAACGCCATCCGGATGCTGGATCTCCCCTTCGACCGGGAGTGACCGACCGCCCGGCGCGCACGGGCCGGGCGATCCCGTCCGGCACCGCCGACGCCCCGCGGTGCGGGCCGGTGGTGCCGGACGGGGTGCGGTGGCCGCTACAGCCAGCCCGCGGACCTGGCCGCGGCGACGGCGGCCTTCTCGGCGGCCTCCGCCTCGGCGTTCAGGGCCGCGCTCCTGCCCAGCCCCTCCCTCCCCGCGGCCTCGCCGGCGGCCTGGGACGCCTTGAGGGCGGCGTGGTACGCGGCGTCGGAGAGTTCGCCGGCGCCGTGGGACTGCGCGATCCGGGAGGCGAGGACGGCGGCCGCGGCGGCGTTGCGGGCGTGGCGGGCGTCCGCCGCGGGGTCGGGGGCACTCCCGGTGAGCGCGGAGAGGGCCTCGGCGGACAGGTGGAGGGCGTTGGCGGCCTTCGCGGCAGCCGCCGTCGGCACCGGTACGACCTCCGCCCGGTCCTGCTCGACGCCGGCGAAGCGACAGGCCGCCCTGGCACGGCCGGAGGCGCTTCGCGCGCGTGCGGCGTGCCTCGTCCGGAGGGCGTCCTCCACGCTCTGCGACGGCGGTTCCCGGAGCAGGGCGACGTGGTCCTGTGAGGTGTCCTGTTGCTCACCGCTGGTTTCGCTCATTGCCGTCCCCTTGTCTGTAAGAGCGACAGTGCCGCGTGTTCGGGTCCCGTCGTCGGCGCGGAGGCCTGTCGGGCGCGGGCCGTGCAACGGGTGTCGCGAAGGGTGGCACGTCGGGCATCAACAGGCCAGAGCGGCGGCCCTGTTGGGGCGGGGGGAAATCCCGTTCCCGGCCTTCGCCTCCGTCACCGGCGCGGGGCGAGACGGGCGAGCGCGTCGGCCTCCGGGCTGCCCTCCCCGGCGCTGAACACATGCACCACCAGGCCCGTTTCGCCGGGCGCCGCCGGCACATGGAGGGTCTCGAAGTCCAGGGTGAGCAGTCCGGCCTCCGGGTGCCGCAGCCGCTTGCGCCCCGCCGCGCACATGACGACCTCGCCGGTGGCCCAGATACCGCGGAACTCGGCGCTGTGCTCGGACAGTTCGGTCAGCAGCGCGGCCAGCTCCCGGTCGTCGGGGTAACGCCCGGCGGCGACCCGCAGCTGGCCCACGGCCTCGGCCGCCCTGTCCTCCCAGTCGGGGTGGACGAGCCGGGAGGCCGGATCCCGGAAGAGGTACCTGGCGTTGTTCCGGTCGCGGCGGGCCGGGTCGTCCAGGCCGCCGATCAGTTCGGCGCCCAGGCCGTTCCAGGCCACCACGTCGAGGCGGTGGTTCGTGGCGAAGGCCGGCAGGCCGGCCATGGCGTCCAGGATCCGCTGGAGCAGGGGGCTGACCCGGGCCTTCGGCACGGGGTCGCGCGGGGCGCCGGCCAGCGTGGCGAGGTGCCTGCGCTCCGCCGCGTCCAGGTCCAGCGCCCGGGCGAGTGCGTCGAGCACCTCGTGGGACGGCTGGGTCGCCCGGCCCTGTTCGAGACGTACGTAGTAGTCCACGCTGATCCCGGCGAGCTGGGCCAGCTCCTCGCGGCGCAGCCCCCGTACACGGCGGCGCCCACCGCCGGCGAGCCCGACGTGCTCCGGTGCGACGCGCCCCCGGCGGGCGCGCAGAAACCCGCCGAGCGCCCGCCGGGTGTCGCCGATCCCGTCGGCGCCGGTCCCGTCGGTGCCGTCGCGGTTCGCGATGCGGTTGCCCGGGCCGTCTGTGTGCTTGCTCTGATCCACGCCGCCCATGCGGTCAAGTATGGGTGGCCCCCGCGGTACCAGGATCGCCGGTCCGCCGGTCGAAGGGGGGGCTGGCTACCCGGCCGCGCCCGGGAGAGCGTGGCCGCATGACCGATGGCACGCCGCAGCAGCGGCCCCAGAAGATCCTTGTCGTCAGCGCCCACCCCGAGCCCCGTTCCCTCAACGCGGCTCTGGCCGACTTCGCGGTCGGGCATCTGCGCGCGGCGGGGCACGAGGTGCGGGTGTCCGACCTCCACGCGATGAAGTGGAAGGCGGCGCTGGACGCCGACGACTTCCCCGACCACGCCGCGGACCAGCGCCTCGACGTGCTGGCCGCCCATGAGCGGGCCACGCTCGCGGGCCGGCTGTCGCCCGACATCGCGGCCGAGCAGGAGAAGGTGCGCTGGTCGGACGCGGTGATCCTGCAGTTCCCGATGTGGTGGTTCTCGGTGCCCGCGATACTCAAGGGCTGGATCGACCGGGTGTTCACCAACGGGTTCGCACACGGCCCGGCGGTCCCTGCGCCCTACAGCGAGGGCGCCCTGGGAGGACGGCGCGCACTGCTGTCGACGACGATCGGCGCCCGGGAATCGGCGTTCTCCGACCGGGGCATCCACGGCAGCCTCCCCGACGTCCTCCACCCGCTGCAGCACGGCCTGTTCTGGTTCACCGGCATGGCACCGCTCGATCCGTTCGCGGTGTACGGCACGGTCGACCTGCCGCACGAGCGGTTCGCGGCGGTCACCCGGGAGTACGGCCGACGGCTCGACGGACTCTTCACCGACGAGCCGGTCCCCTTCCGCTCGCTCGTCGGCGGCGACTACGACCGCGAGATGCGGCTGCTGCCGGGCCTGGAGGCGCCCGGGACGAGCGGACCGGAGATCCATGTCCGTCCGCGCGGCTGAGCGGCGGGCACGTCAATCGGCGGTGGGAAAGCTCCACTTGAGGCGGGCGAGCTGCCGGGCCCTGGCCTCGATGACGGCCATGCGGGCGTCGCGCTCGGCGGTGTCGGTGTGGGGTGCCTGGCCGGTCATCTGGCCGGGCCACTTGCGGTAGTGGAGGCCCACCTCGGAGGAGAACCAGCCGCGGCTCGTGGCGTTCAGCGCGAGGAGCAGACCGGTGTCCTCCGAGGCCGGCAGGGCCATCCAGCCGCCGAGGGCGAGGAGCAGACCGCGGCGGACGAAGAGCGTCGCCGGGTGGACCTGGGCGCGGTAGCCGTTGGCCTTCCAGTGGTCGAGTACGGCCCCGCGCTCGATCGGACCGGGCTCGGGGTCGCCGGGGAAGCCGGCGGTGCTGCCGTCGGGGAGCAGGTCGAGGGCGCGTGAGGTGGCCCAGCCGAGGCTGCTGTCGCCTTCGAGGGCGGCCAGGTCGCGGGCCAGCGCACCGGGCGGCAACTGGTCGTCGGCGTCCAGCACCTTGACGTACTCGCCGTCCGCCTGCGCGAGGGCGATGGTGCGGGCGACGCCGGGGCCGCCGGGCCGTCCCTGCCGGAACGTCACCCGCTCGTCATCGGGGACGTACCGGGCGACCTCGTCGCTCTGCCCGTCCTCCTGGATGGTCCAGTGCCATGCCCACCCCTCGGGGAGCTCCTGCCGGCACAGCGACGCATACGCCTCCGGCAGGAAGTGCGCCGAGGGCGCATGGACGGCGGTGACGACGACGATGCGCCGGTGCACGGCGGTCACCGCCTCTCCGGGTCAGTGGTGAACTGCAACTGCGTGCGGATCTGCCCACGGAGACCGTCCGCGGTCCGCTCGTACGCCACTGGCATGGGTGCTCATCGTTTCGTCGCCTGGTGCCCCGGCCGGCCGGCCGACCCTCGCCCTCAGCGTACGGCTCCACAAGGGGCGCCGACGGGTGGGGGACAGGCGCGCGGGCGGGCCGGCCGCACCGGGGGCGTCAGCCGCGGTAACGGGCGCGGCCCACCGCGGCGGCCACGGTCAGCGGGACGGTGAGGAGCGCGGCGGTCAGGAACATGCCCCGGTAGGCGTGGTGTTCCGCGGGCCCGGCGGCGATGGCGCTGGCCAGGGCGCTGCCCACGTAGAGGGCCACGCCGAACATCGCGACGCCGGTGGCGCGGGCCGCCGGCGACAGGGCGGTGGCCCAGGACTGGATCGTGGAGTGCATGAACGACCAGCCACCGCCGAGCAGCAGGGCGCACCCCACCAGCGCGGGCACCGACGTACTGGCCGCGGCGAGGCCGAACGCCACCAGCATCTGCACCCCGCCGACCACGATCAGCCGCACCGGCGTCCAGCGCCCGACCAGCCGCTTGACCATCTGCGCCGCGGCCATCGAGCCCACGCCGTACAGCGCGGACACCGCACCGGCCAGCGTCGCCGAGGCGCCCTGGGCCTCCAGCGCGGGGGCGATGTACGTCAGGAAGCCCAGCAGGACGGCGCCCTCCAACATGGCGACGGCCATGACGTACCACTGCCAGCGCGACGTCAGGACGACCTTGAACGGGGCGAGCAGCGCACCGGGCGCCGCCCGCGGCGGCTCCGGCAGCCGGCGCAGGGCCACGACCAGGTAGACGGCGATCACGCCGGGCAGGGCGAAGACCAGCCGCCAGCTGACGTAGTGCGCCAGCGCCCCGGCGACGACGGTGGCCACGGCGGTGCCCAGCGCGAACGCGGTCATCAGCTCACTGAGCGGGCGCTGGCGGACGGCGGCGGGCACGGTGTCCCCGACGTAGGTGATGGACGCGGCGATGGACGCGGCGAAGAACGCGCCGGCCGCGACGCGGGCCACGATCAGCACCGTCGCGCCGGACGCGAGCACCGAGCAGAGAGCGGCGAGCGCGGCCCCGGCCAGCGAGATCCGCATGACCCGCACCCGGCCCAGCCGGTCGCTCGCCAGGCCCCAGACCGGCTGCATCAGCCCGTAGGC
This sequence comes from Streptomyces sp. NPDC002446, assembly GCF_053595675.1. Lineage (NCBI taxonomy): Bacteria > Bacillati > Actinomycetota > Actinomycetes > Kitasatosporales > Streptomycetaceae > Streptomyces > Streptomyces sp. NPDC002446. The sequence continues at coordinate 101,937 of NZ_JBSFYC010000023.1, forward strand.
GAGGAAGTAGCCGCTGGCGGCGAGCATCACCGTGGTCAGCGGGACGCCGAGCTGCGTGCCGATGAGCAGCAGCATCGGGGTGATGCAGAAGCGGTCGAAGTTGCTGACGAAACCGGCCGCGCGCAGCAGGCGCAGCGCGGCGGCGGGCATCGGCGGGGCGGTCGGGCCGGCGGCCGTGGACGGAGGGGGTGCGGGGGTGGTGCGCGGTGAGTCGGCGGTGTCCATGGGGCTCCTTGTGTCGTGCCTGCCGGTGCGCTCGACCGGCGGCTCCAGCCCATCACCGCGGCCGGCCGGGGTGGCCCCGTAGCCGATTACCCTTGCTCACACCCTGGGGCGCGGTGCGCTGCCCCGGGAGCAGGCCGGCGCAGGGAGGGGTGGGGGCGTGAACGGCGGCGGACCGAGCGGCCCACGCCGCGAACTGGGCGCGTTCCTGCGCTCCCGCCGTGAGCGGCTGGCGCCCGCCGACGTGGGCCTGCCCGGCTCACCGCGGCGCCGTACCCCGGGGCTGCGCCGCGAGGAGGTCGCCGAGCTGGCCGGGGTCAGCAGTTCCTGGTACGCGTGGCTGGAGCAGGGCCGGGTCCGTACGTCGGAGCAGGTGCTGCGGTCCGTGGCGCGGGCGCTGCGGCTGAACGCGGACGAGACCGCGCATGTGCTGTCGTTCGTGGAGCACGCCGCGAGCGCCGAGCGGCCGCCGGGCTGGGTGTCGCGGAACCTGCTGTCGCTGGTGGAGTCGCTGGCGCCGAACCCGGCCGTGGTGCTCGACCCGCACTGGGACCTGCTGGCCTGGAACGCGGGGTACACGGCACTGCTCACCGACCTGGCGCGGCTGGCTCCCAAGCAGCGCAATCTGCTGTGGCTGGTGTTCCGCTGGCCGCCGGCCCGTACGCTGCTGGCCAGTTGGGAGCCGGAGGCGCGGAGTCTGCTCGGCCAGTTCCGGGCGAAGGCGGCCCGGCACCCGGAGGACTCCAGGTACGCCGAGATCACCGAGGAGCTGCTGGCCGACCCGGACGCGGCCGGCTGGTACGGCCGCCGGGAGACCTCGGCGTTCCATCCCGCCGTACGCCATTTCCGGCACCCGGTGGCCGGTGATCTGCGGCTGCGGTACGTCAAGCTCGCCGCCGTGGACGAGCCGGGCCACCACATGCTGGCCTACCTTCCCGACGACCAGGCGACGAAGGAGGCGCTGGGGGCGCTCGTGGGGTGAGCCGGCGCCGCTTTGCGCGGGCGGGCAGGCAGCGGTGACGGCCCGACCGCGGCGGAGCCTGCTGTCGGGCC